>CAZONS010000229.1:0-5973 GCA_964581195.1 uncultured Thiobacillus sp.
GTTCCTGGCCAGGCACCGCGCCGACAAGGCCAAACTGCCCATCCTGGTCGATTACTCGAAGAGTTTCTTCCCGGTCATTCTGGTCGTTTTCCTGCTGCGTTCATTCCTGGTGGAACCGTTCAAGATTCCGTCCGGCTCGATGCTGCCGACCCTGTTGATCGGGGATTTCATCCTGGTGAACAAGTTCGAATACGGCATCCGCCTGCCGGTGCTGAACAAGAAGGTGGTGCAACTGGGCGACCCGAAGCCGGGCGACGTGATGGTGTTCCGCTATCCCAGCGACCCCTCGCTGGATTACATCAAGCGCGTGGTGGGCGTGCCCGGCGACGTGGTCGAATACCGGGGAAAGCATCTGGTCATCAACGGCAAACCGATTGAAATGACGCGCAACGGCAAATACGAATACACCGCCAGCGGCTTCAACATCGTGCAGGGCGACACCTGGCGCGAGAAACTGGGCGAACGCGAACATGTCACGATGACCCAGCCCGACATGCCGCCAGTGGTGGTGCATCAGGTCGAGGGCGGCTTCCCCTTCCGCGACAACTGCGGCTACAACGACAATGGCTTCAAGTGCGTGGTGCCGGCCGGCCACTACTTCATGATGGGTGACAACCGCGACGCCTCGAATGACTCCCGCTACTGGGGTTTCGTGCCGGACGCGAACATCGTCGGTCGCGCCTTCTTCATCTGGTGGAATTTCGACGACTTCCTCAATGCCCTGAAGTCGTTCTCGCTACCCCAGCGCATCGGTTCCAGCATCGAGTGAGATCGACATGAACAAGCAAAGCGGCGTCACTCTCGGCGGCATGATCATCTTCCTGTTCTTCATGGGGCTGCTGGCCTATACGGCGACCCGCGTCCTTCCCGCTTACATGGATTTCTGGCTGGTCCAGCGCACGCTGGATCAACTGGTGAATCAGGACAAGCTGGCGGACAGCAACGACGAGCGCATCCGCGAGCAATTCTCCAAGCACTTGAGCCTCAACAACATCACCCTGGTCACACGCTCCGACCTCCTCATCGAGCGGATTCCCAGCGGCGTGCGCCTGAGTGCCACCTTCTCGACCAAACGGCCCTACATGGGCCCGGTCAGCCTGTGCCTGGACTTCCAGGCCGAGGCCAGCGGCGGCGCCGGAAACTGAGCCCCCCTCCCCGTCATGCCCACGCAGCACGCCCTCCTGGAAAGCAGTCTCGGCCACGTCTGGCGCGATCGCCCATTGCTGGAGCAGGCGCTGACCCATCGCAGCCATGGCGCCAGCAACAATGAACGCCTGGAATATCTCGGCGACGGCATCCTCAACTGCGTGGTGGGCGTGATGTTGTATCAGCGCTTCCCCGACCTGCCGGAGGGCCGGTTGTCGCGCCTGCGCGCCAACCTGGTCAACCAGGATTCCCTGCACGAGATCGCGCGTGAGCTCGACCTGGGCCGCTACCTGCGCCTGGGCGAGGGCGAGTTGAAGAGCGGTGGCGCCAGCCGCCCCTCCATCCTCGCCGATGCGCTGGAATCCCTGTTCGGCGCCGCCTTCCTGGATGGCGGCTTCGCCACGGCGCGGGAGATGATCGAGCGGCTGTTCAACGAACGCGTCAATGCGATCAACCCCACGGTTCAGGGCAAGGACGCCAAGACCCGCCTGCAGGAGTGGCTGCAGTCGCGGCATCACGGCCTGCCCCGCTACACCCTGGTCGACACCAGTGGCCAGGCGCATGCCCAGACCTTCCATGTGCAATGCCACATCGCCGCGCTGGACATCGTCACCCACGGCCAGGGCTGCAACCGCAAGACCGCCGAGCAGGTGGCGGCCAAGGCGGCGCTGGCGCTGGTGGAGGGGCACGGGACAAGGGGCAAGGGGCAAGGAAAATGCGCCCCAGGCACCCTCCCTACCCCTTGATCCCCGCCCCCTTGCCCCTTGCCCCCTTGACTCCCGATCCTCGCACCGTGCCCCCCTTCAGAACCGGCGTCATCGCCATCATCGGCCGACCCAACGTCGGCAAGTCCACCCTGGTCAACGCCCTGGTGGGCGCCAAGGTCAGCATCGTCTCCAGCAAGCCGCAGACCACGCGTCATCGCATCCTCGGGGTACGCACGGAAGCCGACGCGCAATTCATCTTCGCCGACACGCCGGGGTTCCAGACCCAGTTCAAGAGCGCCCTCAACACCGCCATGAACCGCTCGGTGACGCAGGCCCTGGCGGAAGTGGACGCGGTGGTCTGGCTGGTGGAAGCGCGCAAGTTCACGCCGGCGGACCAGCGCATCCTGCCGCTGTTGCCGCGCGGCAAGCCGGTGATCCTGGTGGTGAACAAGATCGATACGGTGGCGGACAGGACCGTGCTGTTCCCCTATCTGGAAATGCTCTCGCAGCAGTACAAGTTCGCCGAGATCGTGCCCCTCTGCGCCGAGAAGGCCAAGGATGCCGAGCGTCTGCCCGCCATCCTCAAGCCTTATCTGCCGGAAGGCGAACCCTGGTTCGCCGAGGACGACATCACCGACCGCAGTTCCCGCTTCCTCGCAGCCGAAATCGTGCGCGAGAAGGTGTTCCGCCTGACCGGCGATGAAATCCCCTACGCGGTGGCGGTGACCATCGAGGAATTCACGGAAGAACCCAACCTGTTCCGCATCGGCGCGGTGGTCTGGGTCGACCGCGATGCGCACAAGCCCATCCTGCTCGGCCGGGGTGGCGAACACATCAAGCGCATCGCCACGGAATCGCGCCAGGACATGGAGAAACTGTTCGACCGCAAGGTCTTCCTCAACGTCTGGGTGAAGGTGAAGGGCGGCTGGGCGGATGACGCCAGACTGATCAAGCAATTCGGGTATGAGTGAGCGCCTTGAGCCCGTAGGTCGGGTTAGGCGCGGCTTTTTGCGCCGTAACCCGACGTTATCGACGCCATGTTGGGTTACGCCGACAAGTAGACGTCGGCTAACCCAACCTACGGCTGCCGCGCCAGGCCGACGTATCAGCGGATGAATTCATTGCGGCGATGTAATCAGGAAAACCGCGGGTATGAGTGAACGCGTCGACGGCGATCCGGCCTTCGTCCTGCACACCCGCCCCTGGCGTGAAACCAGCCTGATCGTCGACATCCTCTCGCGCCATCACGGTCGCATCGGCCTCGTGGCGCGCGGTGCCCGCCGCGCCGGAGCGGCGGTGAAGGCCAGGCTGATCCCGTTCCAGCCGCTCACCCTGTCCTGGTTCGGCCGCGGCCAACTGCGCACGCTGCACGCGGCGGAGTGGCAGGGCGGCGGCCTGATGCTCCGCGGCCACGCCCTGATGTGCGGCTTCTATCTCAACGAACTGCTGTTGCGCCTGCTGCCGGAGGGCGACGCGCATGAAACCCTGTTCGACCACTACAACCAGGCTCTGGCCAGTCTCAATGCCGGCCCGGAGGTGGAGCCGGTGCTGCGCCGGTTCGAGCTCGACCTGCTCTCGGAACTCGGCTACGCGCAATCGCTGGGCCATCTCGCCAATGGCGCCGCACTCGATCCGCATGCGCGCTATGGCTACGAGATCGGGAAAGGCGTCACCTCACCGGACCATGGCATTCTGTTCAGTGGCCGTACCCTGCTGGACCTGGCGGCGGGAGACTTCAGTCGGCCCGCCACGCTCGCCGAAGGTAAACTCCTGATGCGCGCGCTGCTCGCCCACTACCTGGGTGACAAGCCCCTCGCGACCCGGCAGATGCTGCTGGATCTGCAGCGCGTGGAAAGCAGCGCGACCTGACCCCCCCACCCATCCTTCATCCATCACATCATGATCCGTCTCGGCGTCAACATCGACCACATCGCCACCCTGCGCCAACAGCGCGGCACCCGTTATCCCAGCCCGGTGCAGGCCGCCCTGCTGGCGGAATCCGCCGGCGCCGACCTGATCACCCTGCATCTGCGCGAAGACCGCCGCCACATCCAGGATGCCGACGTGCACATCCTGCGCGGCCTGCTGCAGACCCGAATGAACCTGGAAATGGCCATCACCGACGAGATGCTCGCCATCGCTCGCCAGGTGCGCCCGCAGGATGCCTGCCTGGTTCCCGAACGGCGCCAGGAACTCACCACCGAGGGCGGTCTCGACGTCGCCGGCCATTTCGAGCAGGTCAGACACGCCTGTCACAGCCTGCGCGACGCCGGTGTGCGCGTGTCCCTGTTCATCGATGCCGACCCGCGCCAATTGCAGGCCGCGGTCGAGGCCGGCGCCCCGGTGGTGGAAATCCACACCGGCCGCTTCGCCGATGCCGAATCCGAGGCGGAGGCCGCGCATGAACTGGAGCGCATCCGCGTCGCGGTGGCCACCGGCAACGCCCTGGGGCTGCGCGTCAATGCCGGCCACGGCCTGCACTATCACAACGTCCAGGCGATCGCCGCCCTGCCCGGCGTCGAGGAACTCAACATCGGCCACGCCATCGTCGCGCAGGCGGTATTCGTCGGTTGGGAAAACGCCGTGCGGGAAATGAAGCGGTTGATGCTGGAAGCGAGGCAAGCCGCGTAACCACACAACCTCGCACACAACCTCGCACACAACCCAGCCTACTCACTCCCCCTTGGTCAGGCTGAAGCACACCCCCACGTCATCGTTGCGGGCCAGTTCCAGCCGATAGCCCATGCTGGCCGCCTGCTTGGCTGCCTGATAGAGGCCGATCCCGAGCCCGTCATAGTTCGACACCGGCGCATGGAACAGCTTGTCCATCACTTCCTCCGGCACCGTCTCGCCCGTGTCGCAGACCGTCAGACTGAGCCGCCGCAGTGTTTCCAGTTCGACGCTCAGGCGCACATCCGGGTGGCCCACGCGCTTGCGCAGCGCGTTCTGCATCAGATTGTCGGCGACGCTGTCGAACAATTCCTGTGGCAGCCAGATCGTGGCGTTGGGGTCATCCATGGTGAAACGCAGTTCCTCGCGCGCGTAGCGCGACTTCAACACACGCCACCATTCGCGCGCCTGGATCTGGTTGGTATCGAGCGCCTTCTCGGGCGCCTTCAGCTTGTCCAGGGTGATTTCCAGGCGCTTCGCCATCTGCGGCAACTGTCGCTGCATCAGGGTCTGCAGGGACATGGCCTGCTCCGGCCGACTGTGCTCGGCGGCGGAACAGAGCGTCTTCAGCGATTGCAGCAGGTTTTTCACGTCATGTGTCAGACGCGAGCCCGTTTCGAAAATCGCCTGGGTGTAGGCATTGGCGCGCATGGCGCGCTCGCGCGTCTTGGCCGCGTAGAAGTAGCCGATGATCTCGGTCAACAGCCGCAGATGCAGGGCGAACGCCGGATTGACCGCGGTTTCCGTATAGAAGGTCACTTCCACTTCCATGTGGGTGAACGCGGTCGCATGGCGGCTCTTGGTTCCGAGGGAGCCGGCGCTCGTCGGTGTTCGCCAGGTCACGCCGGTGGACCAGGGCAGGTGCGTGAAACCGGCCATCGCGCTGCGCAGGAAGACATCCGGCTCGGGTTGCTGCTCGGCGGCGTCCGAGAGCTGCTTCAACCATTCCTCCAGGGGCAGGCCCAGGGACAGCACATAGCGCGAGAACAGGTCGCGCAGGCCGAACGAGCCGCCACGCGGCTCCCACAACCAGGCGAAGATGAGCAGGGTCGCCACCAGGGTGCCCATGCTCAGGAGCAGGCTGGCGGCGTAATCGCTGTGCCGCAGATTCATGGCGACATAGCTGCCGAGGGCGAGGACGCCGATGATCAGCACGAACATCAGGGCATAGAGCAGATCCACCGCCGAGCCGCCGCGACTGATCCGCGGCGATGGGAACAACACAACCGCCAGCGGCAGCAGCAACAGGCTGTCCCGCCAGATCTCGACCTGACTGACCTGGCGCACCGGCAGGCCGAAGCCCTGCGGCAACAACCAGACGAACAGCAACAGCAGCAGAAACAGCACCGCCGCCCACAGGCCCAGCCGCTCGCGAACCGTCGGCAAGGTGACCGCCACCGCGCCGAGCAGACCGGACAGGATCACGCACCAGAGCGCCGCCACCCAGACA
>CAZONS010000230.1:0-5918 GCA_964581195.1 uncultured Thiobacillus sp.
GGGTTCTTGTCGAAGTAGCGCTTGATGCCGGTGACGATGGCGGCGGCCATGCTGTCCTGGTAGGCCTCGTCGGTGAGGCGTTTTTCTTCTTCCGGGTTGGAGATGAAGGCGGTTTCCACCAGGATGGAGGGGATGTCGGGGGCTTTCAGCACGGCGAAGCCGGCCTGTTCCACCTGGCCCTTGTGCAACTGGTTGATGCCGCCGATTTCTTCCAGCACGGCGCGGCCGAGTTTCAGGCTGTCGGCGATGGCGGCGGTCTGGGAGAGGTCGAGCAGGGTCTGCTTGAGGTAGACGTCCTTGACGTCGATGTTGATGCCGCCGATGAGGTCGGCGTCGTTTTCCCGTTTCGCCAGCCATTTCGCGGCGGCGGAGCTGGCGCCTTTCTCCGACAGGGCGAACACCGAGGAGCCGCGCGCGTGCGGTTTGACGAAGGCGTCGGCATGGATGGAGACGAACAGGTCCGCCTGGGCGCGACGGGCCTTGTTGACGCGATCGTGCAGGGGGATGAAGTAGTCGCCGTCGCGGGTGAGGTAGGCGCGCATGTTTTCCTGCCTGTCGATCTGCGCCTTGAGTCGGCGGGCGATGGAGAGGGTGATGTCCTTCTCGCGCGAGCCATTGGCGCCGAGGGCGCCGGGGTCCTCGCCGCCGTGTCCGGGGTCGATGGCGACGGTGATCAGGCGGACGTACTCGGGCTTGCCGGCGACGGCGGCCTTGGCGCCGGTGGCCTTGCCGGCCTTGCCGATGGCGTCCTCGACCTGTTTTTCCATGGCCGCCAGCGTGGCCGGGTAGACATCCAGGACGAGACGGTGGCCGTAGTCGCCCATGGGTTTGAGTTCGAAGACCTGGGAGCGGATCTCTGTTTTCAGTTCCACCACCACGCGGGTGACGCCGGGTCGGTTCTTCGCCACGCGGATGCTGGCGATCTGCGGGTCTTCGGGCGTCACCTTGGTCGTCATTTCCAGCAGGGCGCCTTCCGCTTCGACGCCTTCGAGATCGACCACGAGACGTTCCGGGTTTTTCAGGCTGAAGTATTTGTACTTGGCGGCCTCGGAGAGTTCGAGGGTGATGCGGCTGTATTCGGGTGAGGGCCAGAGGCGGGTGGCTTTGACTTCGATGGCTTGCGCGGCCAGGGTGGCGATCAGCCCCAGCAGCGCGATCAGGAAGTGGACAAATGAGCGATGCATGTTCTGCCGGCCTCCGTCAAACCCCGCACGGTGGCGGTTCGGCCCGTGTCGGGGATATCCAGTTGTACGTGGATATCCGGCGCGGGCAGCAGTCCGCCGCCCTTTTCCGGCCATTCCACCAGGCACAGGCTGGTGTTGTTGAAGTATTCGCGGAACCCCGCGTCTTCCCATTCATCCGGATCTGCAAACCGATATAAATCAAAGTGGTAGAGATTAAATCGCGAAAATGGATAAAGTTCAACCAGAGTATAGGTCGGGCTCTTGACACGTCCACCATAACCCAGTTCGCGCAACAGGCCGCGGGTCAGGGTGGTCTTGCCGGCGCCAAGGTCGCCGCTGAGCCAGACGCTGAGGCCGGGTATCAGCACTCGCGCGAGGCGGGCGCCGAGCGCCTGGGTGGCGGCGTCGTCCGGGAGGGTGACGACATGATCGGCGCCCTCCGCCGGCGGCGTGGCGCCGTTATCATCCCCGACATGACTCATGACCGTACTCCCGAAGCGCTCGCCGCATTGAAACCGCTGATCCGACAGTGGGGACAGCAACTTGGTTTCAACGCGGTGGGTTTCGCGCCCGTCGAACTGGGGGATGCGGAAACGGAACTCATGGATTGGCTGGCGAAGGGGTTTCACGGGGAGATGGATTATATGGCCCGGCATGGCGCCGCCCGTGCGCGGCCGGCGGAATTGCTGCCCGGCACCGCCGGCATCATCAGCGTCCGCCTGGATTATCTGCCGGCGGCGGCGCCGGCCTGGGACACCCTGGCCGACCCGGAGCGCGCCTATGTCTCCCGCTATGCCCTGGGGCGCGATTATCACAAGCTGATGCGCGCGCGCCTGCTCAGACTGACGGAGCGCATCGCGGCGGAGATCGGCCCTTTCCAGGCGCGTCCGTTCTCGGACAGCGCGCCGGTGCTGGAGGTGGCGCTGGCCAGCGGCGCCGGCCTGGGTTGGCGCGGCAAGCACTCGCTGCTGCTGGATCGACAGGGTTCCTGGTTCTTTCTCGGCGAGCTGTTCACCGATCTGCCGTTCTTGCCGGATGCGCCGCCGGGCACTCCGGTGGCCGCCCACTGCGGTAGCTGCCGGGCCTGTCTGGACATCTGCCCGACGGCGGCGATCGTCGCGCCCCATGAGGTGGACGCGCGCCGCTGCATCTCCTATCTGACCATCGAGCATGCCGGGGCGATTCCGCTCGAACTGCGGCCGCTGCTGGGCAATCGCATCTATGGTTGTGACGATTGTCAGCTGGTATGCCCCTGGAACCGCTTCGCCCGTCTTGGCGCGGAGGCGGATTTCCAGCCGCGCCACGGTCTGGACACGGCCAGTCTGATCGAGCTGTTCGCCTGGAGCGAGGCGGAATTCCTGGCGCGCATGGAGGGGTCGGCGATCCGCCGCATCGGCCATGAGCGCTGGCTGCGCAATATCGCGGTGGCCCTGGGTAACGCGCCGCGCTCCGTTGCCGCCATCGCCGCGCTGGAGGCGCGCCTCGACCACCCCTCGGCACTGCTGCGCGAGCATTTACAATGGGCGCTTTCCCGCCTGGCAGAACAACATGCAGAACCATCTCGATCCGCGTAGTCCCATCGGCGTGTTCGACTCGGGCGTCGGCGGGTTGACCGTGGTGCGCGCCCTGATGGAGCGGCTGCCGTTCGAGTCGATCCATTATTTCGGCGACACCGCGCGCGTGCCCTATGGCGTCAAGTCGGTGCAGACCATCGCCCATTACACCACCCAGATCGCGGAGTTCCTGCTGGAGAAACGGGTCAAGGTGCTGATCATCGCCTGCAACACCATGGCCGCCGTCGCAGCGGGGGTGGTGCGCGACCTGTCGCCGGCGCCGGTTCTGGATGTGATCGAGGCCGGCGCCCTGGCCGCCCTGGCCGCCACCGAGACGCGGCGCATCGGGGTGATCGGCACGCCCACCACGATCAACAGCAATGCCTACGCCCGCGCCATCCACCATGTCGAACCCGACGCGCGCCTGACCTCGCAGGCCTGCGCCCTGCTGGTGCCGCTGGTGGAAGAGGGCTGGCTGGAGCATCCGGTCACCCGCCTGACCGCCCAGGAATATCTGCGCCCGGTGCTGGCCGAGCATGTCGATACCCTGGTGCTCGGCTGCACGCATTACCCGCTGCTCAAGCCGCTGTTGCAGGAAGTGGCCGGGCCGGGAATCACGCTGGTGGATTCCGCCGAGGCGATGGCCGAACAGACCGCCGCCCTGCTCACCGACCGCAACCTGCATAACCCCGATCGCACGCCTCCCGACTACCATTTCTGGGTCACCGACGTGCCCTTGCGTTTCCAGACCATAGGCGAGCGTTTTCTCGGTCGCACGCTGTCCAATGTGCATGTCGTGGCCTGGTAAAAAAGTGCCATGGACGAAGTGACTTCGGTCAATTCCGGCGCCTGAAATCTCCTATACTCTGCAGCCATTACAACCCACCGAGAAAGGAAACCACATGAAAGTTCTGTCCGTGATCGCTATCGCTTCCACCCTGGCTTTCTCCGGCGCCGCCCTCGCCAGCGATGCCCTGGCCAAGAAATATGCCTGCATCGCCTGCCATGACGCGTCCGCCAAGAAGATGGGCCCGACCTGGAAGGACATCGCCGCCAAGCACAAGGGTGACAAGGGTGCCGAAGCCAAGCTGACCGACGCCATCGTCAAGGGCAGCAAGGGCGTCTACGGCAAGATCCCGATGCCGCCGCAGGCCCGCGCCGCCGCCGACGCGCCCGCGCTGGCCGCGTGGATCATGACGCACTGATCCTTCCCGGTAGCGAGAAAAAGCGGGCTTCGGCCCGCTTTTTCATTTATGGCGACCGCAGTGTCGTTTCAGCGACCGCGCCCGGGGGCGGAATCCAGCAGCAACCGGGTGTATTCGTGGCTGGGCGCGGTGAGCAGGGTTTCCGCCGCGCCTGCCTCGACGATGCGCCCCGCCCGCATCACCGCCACGCGCCGCGCCAGATAGCCCACCACCGGCAGGTTGTGGGTGATGAACAGGTAGGCCAGACCATGTTCCGCCTGTAGATCCGCCAGCAGGTTGAGGATCTGTGCCTGCACCGAGACGTCCAGCGCGCTGGTCGGCTCGTCGAGAATGAGCAATTTCGGTTGCACCGCCAGGGCGCGGGCGATGGCGACACGCTGCCGCTGGCCGCCGGAGAACTCGTGCGGGTAGCGCCCGGCCGCGTCGAGCGGCAAGCCCACCTGATCGAGCAGTTCCGCCACCCTGGCGCGCCGCGCCGGGGCGTCCAGTGAGGACAGCGCGGCCATGCCCTCCTCCAGGATCTCGCCGATCTTCATGCGCGGGTTGAGCGAGGAGAACGGGTCCTGGAACACGATCTGCATCTCGGCCCGCTTCAGGCGCAGCGCCTCGCCGGTCAAACCGCCAATGGCCTCGCCCGCCACCCGAACCTCGCCGCGGGTCGGTTCGATCAGGCGCAGGATGGCGCGCGCCAGGGTGCTCTTGCCGCAGCCGGACTCGCCCACCAGCGCCAGCGTCTCGCCGGCCTGGATGGCCAGGCTGACGCCGTCCACCGCCTTGAAGTGGTCGACGGTGCGACGGAACAGGCCGCGACGGATGGGGAAATGCACGGCGAGGTCGCGCACTTCGAGTACCGCGCCACCCTGTAGCCCGGATGCAGCCGCGGGCGGAATCCGGGAAGTGACACGCGCCTCCCCTGGATTCCGCTGCGCTGCATCCAGGCTACGCATTCCCGGTTCAGCCAGGTGGCAACGCGCGAAATGCCCGGGCGCCGCCTCGTGAAAGCCGGGCGCTTCCGCGCGGCAGCGGTCGAAGGCGGCCGGGCAGCGTTCCGCGAAACGACAGCCGGCGATGACGGCATCGGGCGGCGGCACCCGTCCGGGCAGGCTGTCCAGGCGCTCGCCGCGCCGCTCCAGGCGGGGCAGCACGGCGAACAGCTTTTCCGTGTAGGGGTGGCGCGGGCGGGCGTAGAGGCTGTCGCGGCTCGCCCATTCGACGATCTGGCCGGCGTACATCACCGCCACCCGGTCGGCCATGTCGCGGGCCACGTCGAGGTCGTGGGTGATCAGCAGCAGGCCCATGCCGCGCTCGGCCTGCAGTCGCTTGAGCAGGCGCAGGATCTGGGCCTGGACCGTGACATCCAGCGCGGTGGTCGGCTCGTCGGCGATCAAAATCCGGGGCTCGCCCGCCAGCATGGTGGCGATCAGCGCCCGCTGGCGCTGGCCCCCCGAGAGCTGGAAGGGATAAGTGGCCGACAGATCCGCTGACAGTCCCACCGCCTCGAGCAAACGCCGAATCTCGGCCCCGGCGGCGGCGCCGGCCAGGGCGCGGTGCACCGCCAGGGCCTCGCCGATCTGCTGACCCACGGTCATGACCGGGTTGAGGCTCAGCATCGGTTCCTGGAACACCATGGCCAGGCGGCCGCCACGCACCTGCTGCATCGCCCGCTCCGGCAGGGCGAACAGATCGGTCTCGCCCAGCCGCGCCTCGCCGTCGGCGATGCGCAAGCCCTCGGGCAACAGCCGCATCAGGGCGAGCGCGGTGAGCGATTTGCCGCAGCCGGATTCGCCGAGCAAGGCCACGCATTCGCCCGGCGCCACCGACAGCGAAACGCCGTCGACCGGCGCCAGGCGCCGGCCGCCGGTCGCGATCTCCACGCGCAGATCCCTCAGCACCAGCCCGGTCATGTCCGCCGCTCCGCCCGGGGGTCGAAGGCCACGCGCACGCTGTCGGCGCAGAGATTGGCCGACAGCACCAGC
>CAZONS010000231.1:0-5897 GCA_964581195.1 uncultured Thiobacillus sp.
GCCGCGCGATGGCCAGGGTCTGATAACGCGAGAAGACCATGCCCAGCAGGATCAGGGTGGCCAGGAGAGCGAAGAACACCTGTTCGCCCTGGCGCTGGATCCGCATCTGCCGGGCTTGGGCCAGGTTTTCGGTCTTCATCATGTAGACGACCAGATCATCCAGGCTGGCGCGCACCTGCCGGATCTTGAGCCTCAGCAGCGCCTGGATCTGGTCCTGATGCGCCGCGTCGCCGGCATCCACCGTCCGGATGAACCGCCGATAGAGGTCCGTCATGCCGGCTCGCGCCTGGCGGTAGCCGTCCAGCATGAGCTGGTCCTGCATGGCCGTGCTGTGGAAATGGTGCTCCTGGCTGCCGGCAAAGAGATGATCGATGGCGTCGATCCTGGCCTGGAGCGCCTGTTCGCTCCGGTCCAGCCTTTCGTTTGCCTGGGGATCGGGAGCCATCCGGTACAGCAGCGCATCGGCCCAGCGCGCCATCGCCAGTTCGCGCATGTCGTAGGCCAGGTCGACGGCCCGCCGGTGCAGGCTGTTGTGCTGCTCCAGGCGCGCATGGACCTGAAGCTGGTGATAGCGATAGCCGGCCAGGGCGGTGGCCAGCGCGAGCAGGATCACCCAGGGCAGCAGCACCTTGGAGGCAATGGTGGCCAGTCTCAGGAAGGCGGGCATTCAGTTCGCCTCCGTGAGGGTCACGGCCTGGGGCCGGGTCGCTTCAAGAAATCGCGGGCTGAGGCGGGCGCGGAAATCCGGCTCCGGCGGGCTGGGGGTCATGCGGGCGGCAAGCCAGGTGACCTCATCGTCCAGGGCGGCGAGCATCAGGTTGCTCAGGCGCGCCTGGAGCTTCATCGCCGGCCAGGCCCGGCGCAGGTCGGCTTCCTGGTTGGTGCCCAGATGCTGAATCAGAATTCGCAGCGTATCGGCCTGGTGGCTGACCGCGTAGTCTTCCGCGCGCACCAGGGCGCGCAGGAGTCGCGCGAAGGCCTCGGTCTTGGCCGCCAGCACCTGAGGTCGCGCGCCCAGCAAGGCCAGTTCGGTATAGCTGGTGGCATGCAGCCGTACCGTCGCGCCCTCGGCGAAGCGGGCCTCGGCATGGGCGACATGGGGCGACCAGGTCGCCACCGCATCCACTTCGCCCTCGGCCAGCGCCTGGGCCATCCGTTCGGGCTTCACGGCGACCCGGGTCACGGCGGCATCGCTCAGGCCGGCCTCGGTCAGCAGCAGGGAGAGCATGTAGTCGCTATTGGTGTGGGGCGCGACGCCGATCCGTTTGCCCTTCAGATCGGCGCCCTTGCCGATGCCCCTGTCCACGCGGCCGACCAGGGCGGCATTCCTGTTGGCGCTGTAGATCGCGGCGAGGATGTTCAGATCCCGACCCTCCAGAATGTTCCTCGCCAGGGGAAACTCCGTGGCCACCCCCACGTCCGCCTGCCCGGCGAGCACGCTGGCGATGGCATCGCGGCCGGAGGTGTATTTCCGGTAGGTCAGGGTCAGGTTCTCGTCCCGGAAATAGCCGTTCGCCTCGGCGATGTAGACCAGCCCGGCCATGGGCTGATCGGGATCGGCGAACACCAGGCTTTCCGGTGGTACTGGCGTGGGCGAGCAGGCGGCCAGGGCGATTCCGAGCAGGCCGAGGGCCATCGTTCGCATCAGGCGGGTCAGCGGGGGGGAGGACATGGTCGGCCTCGGGTGGCTTCAGGCGGCCAGAACCGCGTTCGGGGCGGGATCGCGGTAGCGCTCGGCGATGCCGCGCATGGCGTCGAATTCTTCCTCGAAGGCATCGACCACGTCGGGGTCGAATTGCCGACCGCGTCCGTCCGCGATGATCTGCCGGGCCTGCTCATGGGGCATCGGCTTCTTGTAGACCCGGGGCGAGATGAGGGCGTCGAACACGTCCGCCACCGCCATGATGCGGGCGGAGACGGGTATGGCCTCGCCGGCCAGTCCGTCGGGATAGCCGTCGCCATCCCAGCGTTCGTGGTGCCAGCGGGCGATTTCCTTGGCCAGATGGAGAAATTCCACCTTGTCGGTGACATCGCCTTCGGTCCGTTCGATGGCGTCGCTGCCCAGCCTGGCATGTGTGCGCATCACGATCCATTCCTCCGGCGTCAGCGGGCCGGGCTTGAGCAGGATGGCATCGGGAATCCCCACCTTGCCGATGTCGTGCAGGGGCGCCGAACGGGTCAACAGGTCGATGTAGCGATCGTTCAGGATGGGGCCGAAGCGCGGGTGCGCCCGCAGGTGCCGCGCCAGCGCCTGCACATAGGCCTGGGTGCGCAGGATGTGGTTGCCGGTCTCCGGGTCGCGAGTCTCGGCCAGGTGCGCCAGGGCGCGGATGCTGACCAGTTGGGTCAGGTCGTTTTCCGCCATGCGGCGCGCCACCTCGGCTTCCAGCCAGGTGTTCTGATGCATGAGGCGGTCGCGCGCCAGTTTCAGTTCGAGCTGGGTGCGGATGCGCGCCAGCAGCACCGGCGGATTGATCGGCTTGGTGATGTAGTCCACCGCGCCCAGTTCCAGGCCGCGCAACTGCGAATCGGTGCTGTCCATGGCGGTGATGAAGATGACCGGGATGTCGCGGGTGGCGGGGTCGGCGCGCAGGCGCTCGAAGACCTGATAACCGTTGAGGCCGGGCATCATCACATCGAGCAGGATCAGGCTGGGATGCGGCGGGCAGGCGAGCAGACGCAACGCGCGCTCGCCCGAGGTGGCGGCGAGGACGCGATAGTCGTCCTGGAGCAATTGGGTGAGCACCGCCAGGTTTTCCGGCGCGTCATCGACCGCGAGCAACGCGGGCCTGGCTTCATTCATGGTGCCCTCCAACCTCCGGGGCCGAGGTCATGGTTCACGCGTGCCCCGCCCGTAACGACCACCCACAACACGACATCGTGCCGAATCATCGCCGACCGCCGGGTCTGTCGCTGTGCCGTCAGCTTATTCCAACCATAGCAAAGTAGGGTTTTTGTTCTACGTGAGATTGACCTGTGTCAACCGCCGGGCGCGTATTTCTACCTGCTCGGGCAGGTGGCGCCACGGATGCGCCGATGCCGCGTGCCTGGGTATAAACACCGCACTATCCGGCGGGATGTCTTCATGCGAAGGAGGGCCCCGCGGCGTCCGGGTAAGCCCTGGGGCGGCAACGCTCCGGACCACGTGGACATGAAAGGAGAAACAACATGCTGCAAGCGGCATTGGCGAGGGATGCGCAGTCGCGCCCCTTCGAGAAGACCATCAAGCAGTTCGGTGAAGTGGTGTTGAACGAGCCGTCCCTGTTGACCAGGCTGGACGAGTCGCCGGACAAGGAGAGCTTCATCACCCTCTATCGCCAGTTGGCGAGCGAGCGGGGCATCCATTTTTCGCGCGACGAACTGCTGATCGTCGTCCAGGAACAGAAACAGGGCAGCAACTGGGTCATCCCCAAGGCCGTGCTGCGCCTGATCGCCGAACGCTTCTGAGTCGAGGGGAACGAACATGGATGAGATCAAGACCAACAGCGGAAGAGTCGTGGGTCGCTGGAACGGCGAGCGCGCGCGCGAATTGATGAAGGAAATCGCCCGGATCCGGCAGGTGCTGCAAAGCGAGGGGGCCAGCGATAGCCTGGATTCACGGTCGATGCCGCACCGCGACCAGTTGCACGCGGACCTGCTGCAGTTCAAGGCCTATCACCTGTGGGGCTGCGACAAACACGGCGAGTGCCTGGTGGGCACCGGCGCGAACCGGATCGAAAGCGTCGAGAAGGTGCTGTCGTTCTCCCTGGTCGAGCACCACTGACCCCGCCTCGACCCGCCCGGCCCAGCCGGCGCGGGCGTGGCGGATGCGAACACCCGTCGCCGCGTGTTTCCGCTGGCGATTTTGAGGAGACGCCATGCAGGCTCTATCCTCGGCGGGCCACTCACCCGTCCAGGCCAACGACATGCCACGGAAAGATATTTCGGCGCTCCTGCTCAAGGTTCAGGAGATCGCCAAGGAAGTCGTCGCGCCGAACGCGGCCGAGATCGATCGACAGGCCCACTGGCCGGAACCCGGCATCCGCGCCTTGCAGCGCGAGGGCTTGGCGGGGCTGGTGGTGCCCGCCGCCTATGGCGGCCAGGGCCAGGGCCTGCTGGCGCTGGCCCGGGTGTGCGAGACGCTGGGCCAGGAGTGCGCCTCTACCGCCATCTGCTACGGCATGCACTGCGTCGGCGCCTCGGTCATCGCGGCCAATGCCACGCCCGAGCAGCAGGACAGACTGCTCGGGCCGATCTGCGAGGGCCGCCACATCACCACGCTGTCGCTCAGCGAAGCCGGCACCGGCGCCCATTTCTACCTGCCGCAGACGACGCTGGAGGCGATCTCCGCGGATGAGTTCCGTCTTTCCGGCAACAAGACCTTCGTCACCAACGGCGGCCATGCCGATTCCTACGTGGTCTCGGCGGTGGCCGCCTCGCCGGAAGCGCCGATCGGCCAGTTTTCCTGCGTGGTGGTGCCGGCCGCGGCCGAGAACATCCATTGGGGCGGCGACTGGGATGGCCTCGGCATGCGCGGCAATTCCTCGCGCACCATGGAATTGCGCGGCGTGCGGGTGCCGCGCGGCGACCTGCTGGGCAAGGAGGGCGACCAGATCTGGTACATCTTCAACGTGGTGACGCCGTATTTCCTGATGGCCATGGCCGGCACCTTCCTCGGCGTCGCCACCACCGCGCTGGATGAGGCGAGAAAGCACCTGATCCGCCGCTATCACACCCACACCGGGTCCAGTCTGGCGCAGGCCTCGGTGTTGCAACACCGTCTTGGCTCGCTCTGGGCGGCGCTGGAGCGCACCCGCCGGCTGACCTATCACGCCGCCAGCAGTTTCGACGCCGGCGAGCCGGACGCGCTGACCGCGATCATGGCGGCCAAGGTGGAAGTGGCCGACTGCGTGGTGAGCGTGGTCAACGAGGCTATGACACTGTGCGGCGGCATCGGTTATCGCAACGGCTCGCGCCTGCACCGCCTGCTGCGCGACGCGCGCGCGGCGCATCTGATGTCGCCCACCACCGACATCCTGCGGGTCTGGATCGGCCGCGCCCTGCTCGGGCAGCCGCTGCTCTCCGATTGACCCGCGCCGGCTGACGGACGTGCCCTCCACCCCGAACGGCATTGAAGACGGCGTCCTCCACCTGGTCGGGGTGACGCCGGCGCTGACCGCCCTGTTGCGCCAGGAACTGGGGACGCTGCTGAGCATCGAGTCGATGACCGATCTGGAGGCCCTCTATGCCCGTTTCCAGGAGGGCCACCGCCCGGCCGACACGGTATTGCTGGGTATCGAGATCGAGGATCCGGTCCGCATCGCCCAGCGCATCCACACCTATGACAAGCACATCCCCATCCTCATCCTGAGCCCGCCGGCGCGTTGCGCCCAGCTCAAGCGCACGCTGATGTTCAGCCCCTTTCTCGGCAACGAGGTGGTGCCCTGGTCCGACCAGGAGATGGAGGAATTGCCCGCCGCCATCCGCGACGCGGTAGGCCGCCGGCTGCAGCGCACGCGCTACCTCAACACCATCGCCAGCGCCCAGATCCGCCTGGAGAAACTGCCGCTGCTGCAACCGGAAGCCACGCACTATCTGGACCAGTTGCTGGATCACGCGCCGATCGGCGTGCTCACGGTCGACCTCGGTGGCGCCATCCTCACCCTCAACCGCCTGGCGACCGAGTTGCTCGGGGTCAGCGAGCGCGCGGCGCTGGGGCGGCCGCTGTGGGAGTTTTTCCCGGCGCGCGAGAAGACGCGGCTGCGGGACATGCCGCGGCGCGGCTGCGCGGACATGGCGCGTCCGCCGGCGGAGATCCTGGAGATCGACAGCCCCGGCCGGGGCTTGCGCTTCCTGGAAATCACCTCGGCGCCGCTGGCGTATCGCACCGGCCAGCGCGGCGGCATGATGATCCTGCG
>CAZONS010000232.1:0-5869 GCA_964581195.1 uncultured Thiobacillus sp.
TATTGTGGCGGGGGGTGTCATTGGGCGGTATGCTCACGCGGTCGCCGGCCTTTTGCGGCTGCCCTTTGTCGTTTTCCTCCCTTTCCCCTTGCTTGGCCGTTCCCTATTCGGTCTTTCCCATTGCCCCTTAGGCCCTTTGAGTATTGCCCCGCGCCATACAAGCGGGGCGCCCTTTAGATAAGGCCCTTCCCCTTCCAGGCGGCGCGCCCACGGCCGCCCCTTTGCGCCAGCCCCGTCTTCGTTGCACGGGCGTTTATCGCGCGAAACCGAACATTATCGCGTATTTTTTACGTTCTGTCCGCTTTAAACCCCATGTAATCGTTCCGGGGGTTTTCGGCGGATTCCCCGGTTGATTTCTCTTACCGTTCGCTCCGCCTGCTTCCCGCAGTGCAGTTGAGGCTTGGCGGTCGCATCCTTCTCCCTGTTGCGGCCGCCCTTTTTTGAGTGTGCGAACGGATGTCCCGATTCCTGTTGTTGTTGTGCGCGATGCCCTCCCTGGCTGCTGCCTGCTGGGATGATGCGGCTACCCGTTATGGCGTGGCGCCGGAGTTGCTGCGCGCCATGGCGAGGGTGGAGTCGTCGCTGAACCCTGATGCGCTCAACCTAAGCCATACCTCACGCACGGGCTCCATTGACATCGGCCTGATGCAGATCAACAGCCGGTGGCTCCCGGCTCTGGCTCAGTACGGCATCGATGGCACCGCGCTGCGTGACCCCTGTACCAATGTCCAGGTGGGCGCCTGGATACTGGCCGACCTGTTCCGCCGCTTCGGTGTTACCTGGGAGGCGGTAGGCGCTTACAACGCTGCGTGCACCTCCCTCAAGGGTCACGACTGCAAGGCAGCGCGCATGCGATATGCGTGGCGCGTCTACCGTGCCTTGCAGCGGGAGGTGATGTAGTGCGCCGCCTGTCGGTTCTCATCGCCTTATGCACGTTCGTCCTGGTCGGCTGTTCTTCTACCGGACAGTCACCTGTGTCACCCATGGAGTCCGCCGCTCGCTTTGATGTCGCTCAGGTTGGCGATGCGGAGGCTGCCACGTTTGTGTTCTGCATAGCGCCTGATTGTGCGCGGCCTTCCCTGAAGACACCTGTTCCGTTCCCGCGGGCGGTGACATTGCCGCATCCTCCAGCTCCTGTGGCTCGCCTCTCGCCAGTTGGCGAGTCGGCTACACCCCCTCTGCCTGCGCCGCCGCTCTCGCCCCCTGTCTCCGTGGCTGTTTTCTTCCGCACGGAGTCGGCGCATCTGGATGCCGTGGCGCTTCGAGCCCTGGATGGTGCCTTGCCCGGCCTGCTGCTCGCACAGTCCGTGCAGGTGCGCGGTTATACGGATGACCGCGGTGCGGAGCGTTTCAATGATCGCCTGGCGCGTCGCCGGGCGGAGGCCGTCGTGACTTGGCTTGGGTCGCGCGGCATACCGGAGTCTCGTGTGGATGCCGATGGTGATGGCCGCTGCTGTTACGTGGAATCCAACGCGACTACCTCGGGGCGCCAGGCCAACCGGCGCGCCGTTATTACCCTCTCCAACCCTTCCAGGAGCATCCCATGAGCTTTATTTCGCGTTTGTTTTCATCCCGCATTCCCTTGTTGTTCGCGGGCCTCTTTGTTGCCGTCCTGATGGTTGAGCCCGCTCTGGCTGGCCAGAATGGCGGCGCCGAGTTCAAGGCGGCTACCGACGATATCACCGCAGCCGGCGAGGGCTATGGTGGCCTGTTGATCGCACTGCTTGGCGGTGTCGTGGGATTGATCACCGGCATTGCGACAGGACAAGTGCGTAGCGCGCTATCCGGTCTGCTGTGGGCATTCATCCCGGCCTTGGTTCTTGGTGTGATTACCGCGAAGTACGCGGCATTCATCTGACATGGTTTCTACCTGTGCCATTCCCGCCCGCCTGGACGCTCCCGCGAAGTTCTTGGTCTGGGATGCCGACGTAGGCCTGGCGTTTGGCGCAGGCCTTTTCACCGGCATCGTGCTGCTGGACAGCACGATTGCCGGTGCCTTGATCGGCGCCGCGCTGGGCTTCAGTTGGTCAAAGGTCAAGTCAGGACGTCATCCGGCCTACCACTGGCATTGGCTCTACTGGCACTTCCCGCGCTCCTTGCGCCGGACACCCCCATCTTTCCTGCGTGAGACCGTCGGATGATTCTTTCCAACAAACTGGCGACGCTGGACCAGGTCCGCGCGGAGAACCGCTTTCTGCGACGGCTCCTGCTTGCCCTGGTGCTGTTGCTCGCCATGCTCGTGCTCGCCGCGGTCGTGTTCGCGCCGCGCAACCGCTCCACACTGATTCCTCCCGCCGTTCACCAGAGTTTCTGGGTCGAGGATGACCGAGTCAGTCCCGAGTACCTCGAAGAGATGGGGGTGTTCATCGGCCGCGCCTACCTCGACCTGACGTCTGACAACGTCGACTACAACATGCGCCTGTTGCTGCGCTATGCCACACCGGCGCTGCATGGTTCCATGCAGGCCGAGATGATGGCCGCCAGATCGCGGTTATCCGACAACAACGCCACTTCGGAAGTCGCGATCAAGGAGGTACGCACCGATCCGCGGCGCATGCGGGTTGCGTTGCTGGGTTCTCTCGTCACCCGCATTGCTGGGCGTGTCGTCAGCCGGACACCAAGCGCCTGGGCCATCGACTTCGCCTATTCGAACGGCCGCATCCAATTCACCAACATCCGGGAGACGTCGAATGACGATCCGTTTGGCGACAAGCGTCCTGCTGCTCGCTCTTAGCGGCGGCGCCCAGGCCCTGCAGTTCCGCGACGCGGTCGACGGGCAGTCCATTCTGGTGCAGGTGTCCATCAAGGAGCCTTCCCGTGTCGTTGTGGAAGGCCAGCCTATCCGTGCCGCCACAGCGGACGAAGATGCCTTGGCTGTCCATCGGGACGAGAAGGATCCGCAGGGTCATGTTTTCGTGCGGCCGAAAGATCCCTCACGGCATGCGACCCTCTTCATTTCCACGGATACCGGCGCCTATTCCCTGTTGTTGCAGCCGGCCGACATTCCCGCCGAGACCATCGTGCTGCGTGACCGCGCCCGCCGGGCACCCCCGAAACTGGAACAGGCCGCTTCCCGCGTGAAGGCCGCGAAGAGTCTGCTGCTGGCGATGGCGCGCGACCAGTTGCCGCCTGGCTTCGATCTCAAGGAGCACGGACGGCAGTATGCCCTGTGGAAGGAAGTGCACTTCACCCTGGAGCGCGCGTGGCAGGGGGCTTCCTTCGTGGGCGAGCGTTGGAATCTGGCCAACATTTCCACCTCCCGCGTGACGGTCGTGGAACAGGAGTTCTTCAAGGAAGGCGTGGTGGCCGTGGCGGTGGTGGCCATGAACATCGACCCGGGTCAGGCGACAACCGTTTTTATCGTCAGGGAGAGGAAAGAAGATGAGTGATTTCTCTCCGGAGTCCATTCGGCGCCGCCAGTGGCTGCTGGCCGGTGGCCTGGCGCTGCTTGCCCTGGGTGGCGTGACGCTCTACTTTTGGGCCGCCCGGCCCGTGCCGCCGCCACCCGCGGACGAGCGCATGCGCAAGACGCTGGCCACCACCGGCAGGGTAGACGAGAGGGCGGCCTGGCGTGCACAGGCCGAGGCGGATCTCAATGCCTTGTCGGCGAGCCAGAAGTCCACCGCCGCCACGGCCTCCCGCCTGGAACAGGAGAACAAGGTGTTGCAAAGCAAGCTGGCTGCCATGGAGCGGGCCGTCCTCACTTCGCCGCCCCCCGCGCCTGTGCCAGGGTATGCGAGGGAGACGGCTTCTCCCGTCGGTTTGCCTCCGGCGCCGCCGCGTTCGGCTGTCGCCACACGGGCCGAGGCCATGTCCACCCCGATGGACCAGCAGTCCTTCGCTGCACGGGGCGTGCAGCCTGGCGGTTCTCCCGCGTCCGCTACGGCCCGTTCGAATGGCCTGCCCGAGACTTCCGCGCCGGCTGTCCCGCGCACCGGGATCGTGACGCTCGTTTGGCCTGCGTCTCCAGGCGCTGCGGGGTCCGCGCCAGCACGGGGCGCGGCGGCGTCCGGAGAACAGACCTACCTGCCTTCGGGAACGTTCGTTTCCGCCGTGTTGCTGACTGGCCTGGATGCTCCCACGGGAGGGCAGGCCAACCGCAACCCCCATCCTGTCCTGCTTCGGCTGACCGACAACGCCTTCCTGCCTTCACGGATGCGTTCCGCCGTGAAGGACTGTTTCGTCGTCGGCGCGGCATATGGCGACCAGAGCGCGGAGCGGGCCTACGTTCGTACCGAGACGCTTTCCTGTGTTGCGCCTGACGGCCGCGTCTTCGATTCGAAGCTCAGCGCCACGGTGGCCGATGGAGACGATGGCAGCATCGGAATCCGGGGCAAGCTGGTTCGGCGCCAGGGCGCTTTTCTGCAGCAGGCGTTGCTGGCGTCCGTCGCCTCCGGTATCGGCCAGGCATTCCGCTCGTCGTCCACCACGCAATCTGTGTCCGCTCTGGGGACGACCAATACCGTGCAGTCCGGCGAAGAGTTCAAGGCCGGGTTTGCCGGGGGGGTTTCCAATGCCGCCGATCGCCTGGCGAATTACTTCATATCGGAAGCCGAGAAACTTCATGCTGTGGTCGAGGTAGGCGCCGGCCGCCGGGTGACCGTCGTCTTTACGGGGGGGCTGCGCCTGTCCTTGCCCACCGATGCCACCGATTGGGAGGATGAATGATGCCCTACAAGTTTGCTGCGCTTTCCGGCCTGGCCGCCGTGCTTGGTTCCGTTCCGTCAGCGGCCGAAACGGATGCCGACGCTTTGCTTGCCTTGCTGCGCGCTTCGCGCCCCGAGTTGCATGCCACCTCGGTTTCCACCACGCCCGTTCAAGGCCTCTTTGAAGTCGTGATGGGGCGCAATCTTGCGTACACGGATGCGCAGGGCCGCTATCTGGTTTTCGGGCACATCTTGGAGTTGGGTACGCTTCGCGACCTGACCGCAGAACGGAGACAGGCGCTGTCCAGGGTGGATTTCCAGGCTCTGCCGCTGGCCCAGGGCATCAAGTTCGTCCAGGGGGCGGGGCGCCGCCCCTTGGCGGTGTTTTCCGATCCGGATTGCCCGTACTGCCGGAAGCTGGAGCAGGAGCTTGTCCGTCTGGACGATGTGACCATCCACGTTTTTACAATGCCGATCCAGTCGCTGCATTCGGGGGCGGCCAGGAAGGCGGGTGGCGTCTGGTGTTCCGCTGACCCGGCCCAGGCATGGCGTGCCGTGCTCGCAGGCGAAGAGGCGCCCGCCGTCACGAACGAGGATTGCATGGCGCCCGTTGCCGCCAACGTCGCGCTGGCGGAAAGCCTGGGTTTCACTGGCACGCCGACTCTGGTGTCCGGGGATGGCCGGGTTCTGGCCGGCGCCGTGTCCGCCGAAAGGCTCTCGGCCTGGCTGGACGGGGAGGGGAGACGATGAGCCTGCGTTCCGTCACCTATGGCATGGGCATGGCCTGGTTGTTCGTGTCCATGCTTTCCGGCTGTTCGTCCCTCCTGCGGAAGGATGAGTTCAACTGCAAGGCGCCGCCCGGCGCCACCTGCATGAGCGTCGAGGAGGCTTACCGCCGTTCTCTCGCCGGGGATGTCGCGCCTCCTCCGGTACCTGGGGCAGGAAGTGCCAGGACTTCAGAGGAGGCCGCTGGTCAGTCCGCGTCACTTCCTTCGTATCGGAATGCGCCCGTTCGCCCCGCACCCGAAAGTGGAACCCCGATCCGCTCCCAGGCCCGCGTCCTGCGGGTCTGGGTCGCTCCCTGGGAAGACAAGGAGGGCGATCTGCACGATCAGTCGTATCTGTGGGTGACCGTCGATACCGGGCGCTGGCTCCTCGATCACACCAAGCGCCAGGTGCGGCCGGTGTACCGTCCCGTTATTCCGCCGGCTGAGATCGCCAGA
>CAZONS010000233.1:0-5868 GCA_964581195.1 uncultured Thiobacillus sp.
CAGTTGCGGGCTCTGCTGGACGAAGGGGTTGCCGGAGAAGGGGCCGCCCGCGTAGGGATTGGTCAGGGGATTGAGGTACCCCCCCGTGAGCAGGCCCGGCGCCAACTGCAACGCCGGTCCCCCCAGCGCGCCGAGCGCGGCCAGGCCACCGACGGTGAGCAGCGGATTGGACAGCGGATTGAATCCCCCGTAACCGCCATATCCCCCAAACCCGCCGAGCGGATTGAAGGAAGGCGTTGGCGCCATCATCGCGAGCGGATTCATCATGTTCTCGAACCCGGCCTGGGCCGAACCGACAGCGACAACGAGCAACAGCGGGGTTAGGCGTTTCATTGAAGTCTCCAGGGTATTGGGGGAACAGAACCGGACAGCGATGTCATTCTCGGTCCCATGCGCGCGGGACCGTGCCGCCCCCCCATCCCGCGGGACGGGAGAGGCGCGGCTCGCCTGTTACAGGTCGCCGTTGGCGGCGGCACGCATGATGTTGTCCATCTTGTCGCGAATCACGATGGCGTGATCCCAGAGCACATCCGGGGTCCCCATCCGGCCTTTGACGGAATCCAGCCAGTTGGTATCCCAGTCCAGGGTCATGACCCAGATATTCTTGTCCGCGTCTTCCATGATGGTGAAGCGGCAGGGCATGTAGACCGCGGATTCCGGTGAATACTTGAGCATTTCCCGGCCGACGGCGATGTCGCAGTAGTGGTAGACCTCGATGCGCGGCGCGTCCATGTCACCCAGCACGGCCTGGAAATCCTTCCACATCGGGCTCTCGCCGACCTTCTTGAAGTTGAGGCTGTTGGCGCGCAGTTCCATGGACGTTTTCACGTCATCGAAGGTCAGGCCCGGCTTGGCCTTGTACTTGATGGTCATGAGGTTCATGACATCCTTCAGGTCCATGCGCGTGCCCATGTTCATCATGGGCATCATCTGCTTCATCATCGCCGCCTTCTCCGCCTGCGGGACGATGCCGGACATCTCGTACGGACGGGTGGCGCGGCCACCGGGGGCGGTCGGGATGATCATCGGGCCGGCGGAAATGGGTACGTTGGTCAGGTAGGGATTTGCCTTGGGGGCCGAATCAGCAGCCAGCGCGGGAACGGACAGGGCGAGCGCCAGGGTGGCGAGTAGGGTGAGTTGCATACCGCTTTGTTTCATTTTCATTTTCCTTGGTAAGACCTGCTTGTTTGTTACGGCTACATTGGCGCAACCGTGCTCAGGCCCAGCATTTTCCAGTCCTGCATGCCCCCACGATACCACTTGAGTTTGTGCGCCGGATAACCGAGCGCAAGTAATTGCTTGATGTTGGTAGGGGACTGTCCGCACCAGGGACCGTTGCAATACAACACCAGGGTTTTCGCGTTCTCGAAATTCCAGAGCGGGCCCTGACGGGTGGCGCCGAAACGGAAGATCAGGGTTTCCGCGATTTTTTCCGGGTCGGTGTGTCCGGGATGCAGTTCCTGCCAGGGCAGCGAGATGGCGCCGGGAATGACGCCGGAGCGGCGCGGCCAATCACCGTCGCGCGAGTCGACCACCAGGACGGAAGCGTCACGACCGAGCCGTTTCAGGTAAGCCAGCATTTCCAGCTCACCGATGGTCTCGACAGCGGGCGCGAGCTGCATGGGCTGGATGCAGAAGGGGGGACAGGGGCGCGAGGTCAGCGCGTAATCCGGTTCGAGCATGTTGAACGTATCCGGATTGCGCTCGATCCTGACCGTCTCGCCCCGGTGGAGCACCTCCACCGATTTCAGGCCATGGGTGATATTGACCGGTGGCTCCTCCGCCCGGAGCGTTTGCGTGCCCGCCGCGAGAAGGAAGAGGCTAGCCGCGATGACGAATGCTTTCATGGTGTCCTCCAGTCGCTCGAATGAGCAGGTGGAGGCGCATTGTGGCCGCTCCGGATGGCGGCCGACAAGGGGAGCGGCGCCCCCCGCTTGTCGGGGAAAATCAGTCGATGTACTCGAACACCTTCACCACCTTGCCTACGCCGCTGGTCTTGGACGCCACCTCGGCGGCGGCTTGACCTTCCTCTCGCTTGACCAGGCCCATCAGGAACACGGTGCCGGCCTCGGTGACCACCTTGACGTGGTTGGCGCTGAAACGGCGGTCGTCGAGGAAACGGGCCTTCACCTTGGTGGTGATGTAGGCGTCGTTGCTGCGCGCCATGATGGTGCTGACGCCGGCCAGGAGAACCTCGTTCTGCACCTCGCGCACGTTCGGCACCTCCCGGGCGATCTGTTCCACCTTGGCGCGGGCGCCGGTGTCCGCCGTTTCACCGGTCAGCAACACCCGGCGGTTGTAGCTGGTCACGTTCACATGCACGCCTTCCTTGTAGGCCTCGCGAATGCGGCCCGCCGCCTTCAGTTCGATCTCCTCGTCCATCAGGTAGGTGCTGGAGGTGCGGCGGTCGTCGGCCATCAGCGCGCCGGCGCCGACGCCAACGGCCACGGCGGGAACGCAGCCGCTCAGGTTGACGACGGTCAGGCCCAGCAGGGCGGAGAGGATCAGGGTTCGCATGGTCAGGCTCCTAACAGTAGGTAATCAATGCCATCGCACAGGCTGTGGATGGCGCGCAAATGCAATTCGCGTGTCAGCGCGGCGGATTCGGCATAGGTGCAGATGACCACGTCATCCTCGTATAGCGCTTCCGCGAGCAAACCGCCATCGCCACCGGCAAGGACCACCACCCGCATGTCCTTCGCGTGCGCGGCGCGCAGGGCGGCAAGCACGCCGGGCGCGTTGCCGCCCCCGGAAATGGCCAGAAGCACATCCCCGGCGAGGCCCAGGCATTCGATCTGGCGGGCATGGCCCAAGTGCCCCTCATCCGCATCCACCAGCGCGCGGCGGCCGCCATCCAGCGCCAGGGCCGCCAGGCTCGGTCGAGCCTGTTCATACTGGTTGACCAGCAGGGCCGCGAACAGACGCGCGGCATCGGCGCTGCCGGCCTGACCGCAGACGAGGATCTTGCCCTCATGCATCAGACTGTCCACCATCAATTCCGCCGCCCGCGCGAGCGGTTCGGCGAGTTGGTCGATGGCATCGCGCTGGATCTCGATGCTCTCGAGATAACGGGAATGGATATGGGATTGCAAGGGCATGGCGCGGGCATTATAGCCGCCGCCGGCTCGCCGCCCGTCACACACCCATCACACCGCGCAGCCATTCCAGGCGTCCACCCTGGATCAGCACGGCGTCGAAGCGGCAGGGCAGATCGAGTCCGTGGCGCAGAAGGTAGTGCTGGGCGGCGAGCCGGATACGGGCCTGCTTGGTGGCGGTGATGCTGGCGGCCGCGCCGCCGAATCCGCCGCTGGCGCGTTCGCGCACTTCCACGAACACCAGATCGGCGCCATCGCGCAGGATCAGATCGATCTCGCCGCCACGGCAGCGATAGTTGCGCGCAAGAAGTTTCAGTCCATGCGCCGCCAGATAGTCCGCCGCCAGCCGTTCCGATGCCTCACCCCGATGCATGGGCGCCCCCCGTTTTCGATACACTGACCGCAGCTTACCCCTGCCCCAGCCATGTTCGACACCCCCCAATCCGCCCGACCCGGCAACCTGTATATCGTCGCCACGCCGATCGGCAACCTGCGCGATCTGACCCTGCACGCGCTCGATGTGCTGCGCACGGTGGACCTGATCGCCGCCGAGGACACCCGCAACACCCAGAATCTGCTCTCCGCCTATGGCATACAGGCGCGGTTGACGCCATTGCATGAACACAACGAGGAGACGGCCGCCGCCCGCCTGGTGGCGACGCTGCGCGAGGGCGGGAGCGTGGCTTATGTCTCGGATGCCGGCACCCCCGGCATCTCCGATCCCGGAGCCCGCCTCGTGGTGGCGGCACGCGCGGCGGGCGTGGGCGTGGTGCCGATACCCGGCGCCAGCGCGGTAGCCACCGCGCTGTCGGTGTCCGGGCTGGAGTCGCCCTGGCTGTTCTACGGCTTTCTCCCGGCCAAGGCCGCGGGGCGCCGCCGGGAACTGGAAAATCTGCGCGACCTGCCCTACGCCCTGGTGTTCTACGAAGCGCCGCACCGCATCCAGGAAACCGTGACGGACCTGTGCGCCATATTGGGAGGCGAGCGCCGCATCCTGTTCGCGCGGGAGCTGACCAAGCGCTTCGAACAACTGCACGCCTGTCCGCTCGCGGATGCTCCCACCTGGCTGGAAGCGGACGAAAATCACCGTCGCGGTGAATTCGCGCTGGTGCTGGACCCGCCCGCCCCCAAGACGGACGACGACATGAGCGACGCGCGGCGGGTACTCGCCCTGCTCCTGGAGGAACTGCCGGTGAAGCAGGCCGCGCACCTGGCCGCGCGCCTCACCGGCGCCCGCAAGAATGCGCTCTACCGGATCGCACTGGAAATGAAACGAGAGGAATGACATGGACTCCCTGACACTTACCCGTCCCGATGACTGGCATGTCCACCTGCGCGACGACGCCATGCTCGCCGCGGTCCTGCCCGATACCGCGCGGCAGTTCGCGCGCGCCATCGTCATGCCCAACCTGAAGCCGCCGGTGCGCGGCGTCGCCGAAGCCGCCGCCTATCGCGAGCGCATCCTCGCCGCCCTGCCGGCGGGCGCGCGGTTCACACCGCTGATGACCCTCTACCTCACCGACAACACGACACCGGAGGAAATCCTCAAGGCCAGGGCGAGTGGCTTCGTCCAGGCGGTGAAGTACTACCCGGCCGGCGCCACCACCAACTCGGATTCCGGGGTCACCGACATCCTCAAGGTCCAGCCGGCCCTGGAGGCGATGCAGGAGGCGGGCATGCCGCTGCTGCTGCATGGTGAAGTGACCGACCCGGCCGTGGACGTGTTCGATCGGGAAGCGGTGTTCATCGAACGCATCCTGGCACCGCTGCTGCAACGCCTGCCGCGCCTGAAGGTGGTGCTGGAACACATCACCACGCAACAGGCCGCGTCATTCGTCACCGCCGCCCCGGCCAATGTCGCCGCCACCATCACCGCGCATCACCTGCTCTACAACCGCAACGCCATGTTCCAGGGCGGCATGCGACCGCATTACTACTGCCTGCCGATATTGAAGCGGGAACGCCATCGCCTGGCTCTGATCGAGGCGGCCACCGGCGGCAGCCCGAAATTCTTCCTCGGCACCGACAGCGCCCCGCATGCCCGCGACGCCAAGGAGAGTGCCTGCGGCTGCGCCGGCATCTACACGGCGCACGCCGCCATCGAACTGTACGCGGAAGCGTTCGACCAGGCCGCCGCGCTGGATCGACTGGAAGCCTTCGCCAGCTTCCATGGCCCGGATTTCTATGGTCTGCCGCGCAACACGGACAACATCACGCTGCGCCGCGAACCCCACCTGTTGGCCAGCGCACACGCCGCCGGCGTGCTGCCCTTGCGGGCGGGGGAATACGTGAACTGGACCGTTACCGATTGACGCGCGCGCGACGATTCAGACCCGCTGTTCCGCGGCGTACCGCACCTTGATGCGATGCAGTGAGGCGGGCGGCCCCATGAGGGCCCAGTCTTCCGGGTAATGTCCCTGCTCGACACGCGCGGGCAGGCTGCTCCAGGGATAGTCGAAGGCGCGGGCGCAGCGGCCATGCCTGACCGGGTCGTAGTGAATGTAGTCCAGGTGCGCGCGCAATTCGTCCGGAGACAACAGATACCGCTGTTTGACCGTGTGATTCCACAACTGCGCATCCTCCTCGACGCGATCGATCTCACGCCAATGGCGCGTCATGATCGCCCGCAGATAGTTCATCGGCGCCAGACATTCAGCGTCGATGGGAGCAACGAACAACAGGTGGACATGGTCGTCGTGGATCACATAGGCGGCCACATGCAGGCCAAACTGCATCTTGGTCTTCAGGATGGCATCGACCAGCAACTGTTTGA
>CAZONS010000234.1:0-5848 GCA_964581195.1 uncultured Thiobacillus sp.
GGATGAACACCAGCTTGTCCGCCGCCAGGGCGATGGCGGCCTGGGTGGCCACTTCTTCCAGGGTCAGGTTGAACACCTCGCCGGTGGGGGAGTAGCCGATCGGCGAGAGCAGGACGATCTCGCCCGCCGCGAGCCGGTCGCGGATCGGCGCGACCGCGACCTTGCGCACGTCGCCGGTGAACAGCAGGTCGACGCCATCGACGACGCCGGCCGGTTGCGCGGTGACGTAGTTGCCCGAGGCGACGCGGATGTCGGCGCCGGCCATCGGTGTATTGGGCAGGCCCACGGAGAGCATGCTCTCGATGTCCACCCGTACCGAGCCGACCGCGTCCTTCACGTGTTCCAGGGTGTCGGCATCGGTGACCCGGCGGCCGCGCACATATTGCGCCTCGCTGCCGATGCGCTCCTCCACCTGCGGCCGCACGCCATGCACCAGGACCAAACGGACGCCGAGGGCGTTGAGCAGGTTGATGTCGTGGACCAGGTCGACGAAGTCCTCGCGCAACATCGCATCGCCGCCAAAGGCGAGCACGAAGGTCTTGCCGCGGAAGGCATGGATGTAGGGCGCGGCCGCGCGAAACCACTCGACAAATTCCGTGGCGGCCAGGGCCTTGCTGCTCGCCTCGCCGACTGTGCTGCCCATCTCCGACTCCAGAATGCTGAATACCCGCGATGTTACGACCGAATGGCGGAAAACTTGAGCGAACAGGATGGGCGTTCTGTTTGCGCCGGCGGCCGTGTCGTCAGCGGAAATCGCCCCAGACCGCCTGCATCGCCGCCAGCGCCGCCAGCGCCGCTGTTTCCGTGCGCAGCACCCGCGGGCCCAGGCGCAGGCCGCGAAAGCCGGCGGCGGCCGCCAGCTTGCGCTCGCTCGGGTCGAAACCGCCCTCGGGACCCGCGAGCAGGAGCAGGGGGGTGTCGGGCGGCGCCAGCTCGCGCAGGCAGAGATCGCCTTCCGGGTCGAGCAGGAGCTTCAGGGGTTCGGAGGTGGCCGCGACCTCGCGCTGCCAGGCCACGAATTCGCGAATCGCCGCCACCTCCGGCAGGATGTTGCGGCCGCATTGCTCGCAGGCGGCATTCACCACCCCTTGCCAGTGGCCGCGCCGCTTGACCGCCTTCTCCTCGTTGAGCCGCACCACCGTGCGCCGCATGGTCAGGGGCTGGATCGAGGCCACCCCCAGTTCCACGGCTTTCTGCAGGGTGTAATCCATCCGCTCGCCGCTGGAAATGCCCTGGGCGAGGTGGATCCGCAGCGGCGATTCGCGGTCGATCTCATGGCGGCTGTCCAGGCGCGCCGCCGCGCCCTTGCCGCCGACCGTTTCCAGGATGCCGTGGTACTCGGCGCCGTCGCCGTTGAACAGGGTCACGGACTCGCCGGCGCGCAGGCGCAGGACGCCGACCGCATGGCGCGCGACCGCGTCGGGCAGCGCCACGAGTTGGCCGGGCGCGAGGGGGAGGTCACAGTGGAAACGCGGCATGGCGGGCAGGGAGGGGTAGGGGACGGGTGGTATTATCGGCCGCACTTGTCCATGTCGGAGCATCCCTGATGGTGAGAATGGAAACCCCGGTCTGTGATTTCGGCTGGAAGGCCCCCGATTTCAATCTGCCTGGCGTTGACGGGCGATCCCACGCCCTGAAGGACCTGGCCGGGCCGAATGGTCTGCTGGTCATGTTCATCTGCAATCACTGCCCTTATGTGAAAGCGGTGATCGACCGCATCGTGCGCGACGTGGCGGAACTGAAGACGCTGGGTGTCGGCGCCGTCGCGATCATGTCCAACGACCCCGCCGACTATCCCGAGGACAGCTTCGAGAACATGCGGAAAGTGGCCGCCGATCACGGTTTTCCGATGCCCTACCTGCTGGATGCCAGCCAGGAGGTCGCCCGCCGCTACGACGCCGTCTGCACGCCCGATTTCTTTGGCTTCAACCGCGACCTGGAACTGCAATATCGCGGACGCCTCGACGCTTCACGCAAGGAAGCCGCGGCGGATGCGCGCCGCGACCTGTTCGAAGCCATGCGGCAGGTGGCCGCGACCGGCAAGGGGCCTGCCGAGCAAATTCCCAGCATGGGTTGTTCGATCAAGTGGCGGGAATGAAGGCGCTGCTCGATCGGGTCGTCGCCGCTGCTCGCGCCGTCGGCCGCGAGGAGGTCATGCCGCGCTATCTCAAGGTCGCGCACCAGCGCAAGGTGGATGGCAGCCTGCTCACCGAGGCCGACCTTGCCGCACAGGGCGCGCTGTTCGAACGACTGCGCGAGATCGCCCCCTATCCCATGTTGGGCGAGGAAATGAGCGAGTCTGCGCAGCAGGCCATCTGGAAACAGGGTGAGGCCGGATTCTGGTGTGTGGATCCGATCGATGGCACCAGCAATTTTGTCAACGGCCTGCCCTTCTTCGCCGTGTCCATCGCCCTGGTGTTGAATGGGCGCGCGGTGCTCGGGGTCGTCTACGATCCCCATGCCGACGAGGCGTTCTATGCCTGCGAAGGGGGAGGGGCTTTCATGAATGGCGATCCGTTGCCCCTGAAACTGCCACCGGACGCGCTGAATCGCTGCATGGCGGGGGTCGACCTGAAGCGCATCGACCGTGATCTGGCCGCGAGCCTGGCGCGGGAACACCCTTTCGCCTCGCAGCGCAATCTGGGCGCCAGCACGCTGGACTGGTGCTATGTCGCCGCCGGTCGCCTGCACGTCTATCTCCATGGTGGCCAGAAGATGTGGGATTACGCCGCAGGCTGGCTGATCCTGAAGGAAGCGGGCGCGGTCGTCTGCGGTCTCGATGGCGGCGACTTCCTGGCCGGCGATCCCTGGTGCCGCTCGGTGCTGGCGGCGCAGACGCCGGTCTTGCTGTCGCAATGGCGGGCGTGGGTGGCGGCGCAGCGGAAAACCGGCGCAAATGGGGGATTTAGGCCCGCCGGGGCGATTTGTTCCTCTCCCGATCAAACAGGGGCGTTTCGCCGACCGGCCGCGAATCCACTCGCGTCACGCGTTGTGCACCGCACCAGAAGCGGCCTCGCGGCCGATTCCATAAGCGGCTGGCCGCGGTATATAAAAACATTTTAATTTTTCCCGGCTGGTTCCCTTTCCCCCGCTGGAATCAAGGCCGCAAGGCGATATCCGTGGCGACGGCAAGGTATTTTCCGGCCGGTTGGGGGCTTGCTCTGATTCAGGCGCCTTGCACATAATCTAAGCTTTCCGCCCGGTCTGGGCGTTGATAGCGGTTTTTTTCTTGAGGAATCAAAAACATGGCAACACGTAACGACCTCGCGAACGCCATCCGCGCCTTGGCGATGGATGCTGTGCAGAAGGCCAACTCCGGCCACCCGGGCGCGCCCATGGGCATGGCGGAAATCGCCGAAGTGGTGTGGAACCACCACATGCGCCACAACCCGACCAATCCCAAGTGGCCCGACCGCGATCGCTTCGTGCTGTCCAACGGCCACGGCTCCATGCTGATCTACGCCCTGCTGCACCTGACCGGCTATGACGTCAGCGTCGACGATCTCAAGAGCTTCCGCCAGCTGCACTCCCGCACTCCGGGTCACCCCGAGTACGGTTACACCCCCGGCGTCGAGACCACCACCGGTCCGCTGGGTCAGGGCATCACCAACGCGGTCGGCATGGCGCTGGCCGAGAAGCTGATGGCGCACGAGTTCAACAAGCCCGGCCTCGACATCGTCAATCACCACACCTACGTGTTCCTGGGTGACGGCTGCATGATGGAAGGCATCTCGCACGAAGCCTGCGCCCTGGCCGGCACCTGGCACCTGAACAAGCTGATCGCCTTCTGGGACGACAACGGCATCTCCATCGACGGCCACACCGACGGCTGGTTCACCGACGACACCCCGAAGCGTTTCGAGGCCTACGGCTGGAACGTCATCGCCAACGTCGACGGCCATGACGCCGCCGCCGTCGATGCCGCCGTGCAGAAGGCCAAGCAGTCCGCCGACAAGCCCACCCTGATCTGCTGCAAGACCATCATCGGCAAGGGCTCCCCGAACAAGGAAGGTACCCACGACGTGCACGGCGCCGCCCTCGGCAACGCCGAGATCGAGGCTACCCGCAAGCACCTCGGCTGGAACCACGAGCCCTTCGTCATTCCCCAGGACGTTTACGACGGCTGGGACGCCAAGACCAAGGGCGAGGGCCTGGAGAAGCTGTGGAGCAACAAGTTCGCCGAGTACGCGAAGCAGTTCCCCGATCTCGCCGCCGAATTCACCCGCCGCATGAACGGCGAGCTGCCCGCCGACTGGGCCGGTCGCGTCCAGGCCGCGCTGGCCACCACCCTGGAGAAGGCCGAGACCGTCGCCACCCGCAAGGCCAGCCAGCTGGCCATCGAGCGCCTGGTCTCCACCCTGCCCGAGCGCGTCGGCGGTTCCGCCGACCTGACCGGCTCCAACCTGACCAACTGGCCGGGCTGCCACCCCCTGCATCGCAATCCGGGCGGCAACTACATTTCCTACGGCGTGCGCGAATTCGGCATGAGCCACATCATGAACGGCATGGCGCTGCATGGCGGCCTGTTCCCGTTCGGCGGCACCTTCCTGATGTTCTCGGAGTACGCCCGCAACGCCCTGCGCATGTCCGCCCTGATGAAGCAGCGCGTGGTCTACGTGTTCACCCACGACTCCATCGGTCTGGGCGAGGACGGCCCCACCCACCAGCCGGTCGAGCAGACCGCCACCCTGCGCATGATCCCCAACATGACCGTCTGGCGTCCCTGCGACACCACCGAGACCCTGGTCGCCTGGGCGGCCAGCGTCGAGAAGGCGGACGGCCCCAGCTGCCACATCCTGTCGCGCCAGAACCTGCCCTTCGTCAAGCGCACCGACGCCCAGATCGCCGACATCCGTCGTGGCGGCTATGTACTGTCCGACTGTGACGGCGCGCCCAAGGTCGTGATGATCGCCACCGGCTCCGAAGTGGAACTGGCCCTGAAGGCCCAGGAAGCCCTGAAGGCCGAGGGGATCGCCGCCCGCGTGGTGTCCATGCCCTCCACCAACGAGTTCGACAAGCAGGACGCCGCATGGAAGGCGACCGTGCTGCCCGCCGGCGTCAAGCGCGTGGCCATCGAGGCGGGTGTCACCGACGGCTGGTACAAGTACGTCGGCCTGGACGGCGCCGTGGTCGGCCTGGATCGCTTCGGCGAATCCGCCCCCGCGCCGGCGCTGTTCAAGGAGTTCGGCTTCACCGTCGAGAACGTGGTCGCCACGGTCAAGGGCATTCTCTAAATAAGCCCAGGGTCGGGTCGGGCCACGCGCCCTGACCCGACGCACTCATTTTTCAATCAAGGAGCTCAAGCATGACTATCAAAGTTGGCATCAATGGTTTTGGTCGTATCGGTCGCATGGCATTCCGCGCCATCGCCAAGGATTTCCCCGGGATCGAAGTGGTCGGCATCAACGACCTGCTCGAGCCCGACTACCTGGCCTACATGCTGAAGTACGACTCCGTGCATGGCCGTTTCAATGGTGACGTCTCCACTTCCGGCGGCAACATGGTCGTCAACGGCAAGACCATCCGCCTGACCGCCGAGCGCGACCCCGCCAACCTGAAATGGAACGAGATCGGCGCCGACATCGTCATCGACTGCACCGGCTTCTTCCTGACCACCGAGTCCTGCCAGGCCCACATCGCCGCCGGCGCCAAGAAAGTGGTTCAGTCCGCCCCCGCCAAGGATTCCACCCCGATGTTCGTGTATGGCGTCAACCACAGCACCTACGCCGGCCAGGCCATCGTTTCCGCCGCCTCCTGCACCACCAACTGCCTGGCGCCCGTCGCCAAGGTGCTGAACGACGGCTGGGGCATCAAGCGCGGCCTGATGACCACCGTGCATGCCGCCACC
>CAZONS010000235.1:0-5840 GCA_964581195.1 uncultured Thiobacillus sp.
ATCAAATACGCAACCGGCGCCCGACCGCAAAAGAACAGGAACCTCGCCATCGCGGAATGGCCCACCGATACCGGACCGGCGGATTACGTGCTGTTTATCGGCCTCACGCCGGTCGCCGTCATCGAAGCCAAGCGCAAGAACATCGACGTATCGGCGGCCCTGCAACAGGCCAAGCGTTACAGCCGCGGCTTCCAGCCCAGCAGCGAGTCGGAACTGCCCGAATCCAACTGGGGCCAGGACAACGTCTACCGGGTGCCCTTCGCCTTTTCCACCAATGGCCGTCCCTACCTACGTCAACTGGCCACGAAAAGCGGCATCTGGTTCTGCGACCTGCGTCGTTCCGACAACCTGAGCCACGCCCTGGATGGCTGGTATACCCCCGAGGGCCTGATGGCCCTCATCAAGCGTGATGAAGCCCACGCCCACGCGGAGTTGGACAACACGCCGTTCAACTATGGTTTTCCGTTACGCCCCTACCAGCAGTCGGCGATACGCGCCGTCGAACAGGCCATCGCCGTCGGACAACGCGACATGCTCCTGGCCATGGCCACCGGCACCGGCAAGACCAGGACCTGCATCGCCCTCATCTACCGGCTGCTCAAGGCCAAACGCTTCCGGCGCATCCTGTTCCTGGTGGACCGTTCCGCCCTGGGCGAGCAGGCCGCCAACGCCTTCAAGGACACGCGTCTGGAAAACCTGCAAACCTTCGCCAGCGTCTTCGGCATCAAGGAACTGGACGAGCAAAGCGCGGATTCCGATACGGCGGTGCACATCGCCACGGTCCAGGGCATGGTGCAACGGGTGCTCTACCCCAGCGAGGGCAGCTCGCCGCCGCCCGTCGATGAATACGATTGCGTCGTGGTCGACGAATGCCATCGCGGCTATCTGCTCGACCGGGAGTTGTCCGACACGGAACTCGGCTTCCGTGGCTACGAGGATTACATCTCCAAATACCGGCGCGTGCTGGACTGGTTCGATGCCGTCAAGGTCGGCCTGACCGCCACGCCGGCACTGCACACCAGCCAGATCTTCGGCGTCCCCATCTACACCTACAGCTATCGGGAAGCCGTCATCGACGGCTTCCTGGTGGATTACGAACCGCCCATCCAGATCACCACGGAACTGTCGGCCAACGGCATCCACTGGCACGCTGGGCAGTCGGTGAAGGTCTACGACGTCAAACGGGACCAGATCGACCTGTTCACCGCCCCCGACGAGATCAAGCTGGAAGTGGACGCCTTCAACCGCAAGGTCATCACGGAAAGCTTCAACCGGGTGGTGTGCGAGTACCTGGCCAAGGAACTGGACCCGGCCAGCCGGCGCAAGACCCTGATCTTCTGCGCCACCGATGCCCATGCCGACCTGGTGGTCGACTTGCTGAAACAGGCGTTCGCGGCCCAATACGGTTCCGTGGAGGACGATGCCGTCATCAAGATCACCGGCGCCGCCGACAAGCCGCTGCAACTCATCCGCCGCTACAAGAACGAACAGCTGCCCAATGTCGCGGTCACCGTGGACCTGCTCACCACCGGCATCGACGTGCCGGAAATCTGCAATCTGGTCTTCCTGCGCCGGGTGAACAGCCGCATCCTGTTCGACCAGATGCTGGGCCGCGCCACCCGGCTATGCCCGGATATCGACGCGGACGGCGACAAGGAAGCCTTCCGTGTGTTCGACGCCGTCCAGATCTTCGACGCCCTGCAAGACATGACGGCCATGCGGCCGGTGGTGGTCAACCCGAACATCGGCTTCGCCCAACTGGTGGATGAACTGGCCCAGGTCGGCGACGACGAAGCCCGCGCCCTGGCGCGCGACCAGTTCCTGGCCAAGTTGCAGCGCAAGAAACGCCATCTGGGCGAAACGGGCCAGCGCGACTTCGAAACCCTGGTCGGCATGTCGCCTGAAAAATTCATCGCCAAGCTACGGACCCTGCCCCTGGCCGAGGTGGCCGCCTGGTTCTCCCGGATTCCCGACCTGGGAGAAATCCTCGATCGCAAGGGCGATGGCCCGCGCGACCCGATCTTCATCTCCGAGCACGACGACCAGCTCAACTCCGTGGAACGCGGCTATGGCCAAGCCAAGAAGCCGGAGGACTACCTGGCCGAATTCAGCGCCTTCATCCAAAGCCACAGCAATGCCATCCCGGCATTGATGACCGTGCTCACCCGCCCGCGTGAGTTGACGCGCAAGCAACTCCGCGAACTGGTGCTGGAACTCGACAAGGCCGGCTACACCGAGACCGGCCTGGCCACCGCCTGGCGGGAAATGACCAACCAGGACATCGCGGCGCGCATCGTCGGCTACATCCGCCAGGCCGCCATCGGCGATGCCCTGATCCCCTATGCCGAACGGGTCGACCATGCCCTGCAAAAGCTGCTGGCTTCCCGCGCCTGGACCACGCCGCAACGGGATTGGCTCAAACGCATCGCGGCCCAGACCAAGGCCAACATCCTGGTCGACCGCGAGTCCCTGGACGACCCGGACCTGCTGTTCAAGACCCAGGGTGGCGGCTTCCAGCGTCTGGACAAACTATTCGAGGGGCAACTGCTACAAACCCTGGAGGACTTCAACGAGGCGGTTTGGCAGGCGGCTTGAACGAACCGGCATCACAAGGTATAAACCATGGTATATACCAGCAGCGAAGTGTCGGATACAAAGGAGCCCATCATGCAAACCGCCAAACTCTTCAAAAATGGCCGCAGCCAGGCCGTGCGTCTGCCGGCGGAGTTCCGCTTCGAGGGCGATGAGGTCGTAATCAGGCGTGACCCGCTCACCGGCGACGTCATCCTCAGTCAGCGCAACAAAAAATTCGAGGAATGGCTGAAATTGCGCGACCAGTTGATCGCCGAAGCGCCACAGGAGTTCGAGGATTTCTCGATACCGCGCGACCCCAGTCCGCCGACTGAGCGGGACTGGCCGTGAACAACACCTTCCATTACATGCTGGATACCAATGCCGCATCCAGCCTGATCAGGGGGCAAAGCAACACGGTCTTGCAAGCATTGGTCATCGAACGGGATGTCTGCATCTCGGTCATTACCGAGGCGGAAATTCGCTTCGGCGTGAAGCGGAAGCCGCAGGCTACCCGGCTGGCGAAAGCCGTCGAAGTCTTCCTGCTCGACATGCACTGCCTGCCATGGACATCCGCCACAGCAGAGACCTACGCCGACCTGCGCGCCCACATGGAAGTTCAGGGCATCGGCCTCTCGGCCATGGACCTGCTGATCGCCGCCCATGCCATAGCAGAAGACCGCACCCTGATCAGCGCCGACCGGGCCTTCACCAAGGTACCCGGCCTGCGTGTGCAGGACTGGTCCGCGAATAATGACTCAACCATTCCGGGCAACTCCGCGCGGCAGATTCGCGAAAAGCTGGCTGCTGAAGGAATTACGCCGAGCGACGTGGCCGAGGCCGTAGACGCAGTGCGCGCCACCGCCAAACAGGCAAAACCCAAAAAACCAGCCAAGCCCGGTTAGGCCCATTTCCACACGCTGCATAAATAACAAACGCCTCATGACCACCCACGACATCGTCGGCAAGCTCTGGAACCTCTGTAACGTCCTCAAGGACGACGGGGTCACCTACCACCAGTACGTCACCGAACTGACCTACCTCTTGTTCCTGAAAATGGCCGAGGAAACCGGCCAGGAGGATCAGCTCCCGGACGGCTACCGCTGGCGTGACCTGGAAGCCCGGTCCGCCCCCGACCGGCTGGAGTTCTACAAGATCCTGCTCATCTACCTGGGCCGCCACGGCGCGAGTCTCGTCCAGGAAATCTTCGCCAACGCCAGCAGCTTCATCAAGAAACCCGCCACGCTTTCCACATTGGTCAGCGAGATCGACAAGCTGGACTGGTACAGCGCCCGGCGGGAAGGTCTGGGCGACCTCTACGAAGGCCTGCTGGAAAAGAACGCCAACGAGAAGAAATCCGGCGCCGGCCAGTACTTCACCCCCCGCGCGCTCATCGACAGCATGGTGACGGTGATGCAGCCCACCCTGGACGACGTCATCCAGGACCCGGCCGCCGGCACCGGCGGTTTTCTCATCGCCGCCAACCACTACCTGCGCACCCATCACGACTTCGACAGCCTCACCGAAGCCCAGCAGCGCAAATACCGCCACGGCACCTTCCACGGCATGGAACACGTCCAGGACACCCACCGCCTGGCCCTGATGAACCTGATGCTGCACGGCATCGACGGAGGCATCCGCTACGGCGACACCCTCAGCCCCGAAGGCCAGGCCCTGCCGAAAGCCAGCCTCATCCTCACCAACCCGCCCTTCGGCACCAAGAAAGGCGGCGGCCTGCCCAGCCGGGACGACTTCACCTACCCCACCAGCAACAAGCAATTCGCCTTCCTGCAACACATCTACCGGGGCCTCAAACCCGGCGGCCGCGCCGCCGTGGTGCTGCCGGACAACGTGCTGTTCGAAAGCAACGTCGGCGCCGACATCCGCCGCGACCTCATGGACAAGTGCAACCTGCACACCCTCCTGCGCCTGCCCACCGGCATCTTCTACGCCCAGGGCGTCAAGACCAACGTGCTGTTCTTCACCCGGGGCAACACGGACAAGGGCAACACCAAGGAGGTGTGGGTCTACGACCTGCGCGCCAACATGCCCCAGTTCGGCAAGCGCACCCAGCTCTGCCGCGAGCACTTCGCCGAATTCCTCGATTTCTTCGGCCCCGACCCCCAGGGCGAAAACGACGCCTTCCGTCATTCCCGCGCGGGCGGGAATCCAGAAACTACCCGCTTCCGCCCCTACACCCGCGAACAGATCGCCGCCCGCGGCGACAACCTCGACATCGCCTGGCTCAAGGACGTCAACGCCGAATCCGCCGAAGCCCAGCGCGACGAACCCGCCCTGGTCGCCCGTCTGGCCCTGAGCGAACTGAACGCCGCCGTCGCCGAACTGCGCGCCCTGCTGGACGAACTGGGCGAAGACCCCGACCTGGCGCTGGAAGACCTCCTGCCCGACGCAGTCGAAAACGACGCCGAGGCCATGGCATGAGCGGGGCCGAACCCATGCCCGCCGGCCTGGAGCCGCTGCACACCGAACTGCGCGCCCTCATCGCCGCCAGCCGCCAACGTCTGGCCAGCGCGGTGAACGCCGAGTTGACGCGCCTGTATTGGCTGGTGGGCCAGCGCCTGAGCAGCGAAGTGCTGGGCGGCGAGCGCGCCGCCTATGGCGCCCAGTTGATCAACCCGCTCGGCGAACGCTTGGCACAAGAATTCGGTCGCGGCTTCGAGACCAAGAACCTACGCCGCATGATGCAATTCGCCCAGACTTTTCCCGACGGTTCAATTGTCGCGACACTGTCACGACAATTGAGCTGGAGCCACCTGGTGGCCATCGCGGCGCTCAAGACCGCTTCAGAGGAAGCAGTGTGATGCTTGGTTATGTGCCCAGGTTGAAATCGAATGCCCGCGCTCTGAGAAGCAATCTAACTGAAGCCGAACAGGCTCTTTGGTACCACTTGCGTCGCAAACAGATCAACGGCTGGCAGTTCTACCGCCAGAAGCCGCTCGGTCCGTACATCGTCGATTTTTACTGCCCCGCCGCGCGCTTGGTGGTTGAACTGGACGGCGGCCAGCACTTCGAGCCCGACCATCAGGCGGCGGATCGTAAGCGTGATGCCTATCTTGCCGGCCTGGGTTTGCGAGTCTTGCGGTTCGACAACCGGCAAGCCCTGCGGGAGACGGACGCCGTGGTGGCCATGATCGCGGCGGTTGAAATCCCCCCCACCCCCCCTTTTTCAAAGGGGGGAGCCACCCCGCAGCCAGAACCAACAGCCACACCGAGCCCCACCATCCCCCCCTTTGAAAAAGGGGGGCTAG
>CAZONS010000236.1:0-5790 GCA_964581195.1 uncultured Thiobacillus sp.
CGTGGCGACCGGCGCGCTCCATGCGGTGCCATTCCAGGTGCGCAGCTTGCGGGTTGCGATCACGTTGACCTTGCGCGAGGCCCGCTGGCTGAGGTTGTTGCTGGCGCGCATGCGCATGGCGATCAGCGTCACGTCGCCATACTGGCGCGTGTCAGGCAGGTAGTCGCGCAGGCCGCCCCAGGCCAGTTCGTTGCCGTACTTGACATCCGTCTGCTTGGTGTTGGTACGGCGCAGTCGCGCTTCGTAGCGGCCGCTGGCCACGCCGTACCGGTACGAAAACCGCTGCGGCGTGGTGGTGGAGAGGTTAAGGCTTTCCGATCCTGCCACCGTCCAGCTGCCAACCGGCGTGCCGCTGTCGTCAATCTGGCGCAGCTCCACCGCCCAGCTGATGGACACGGCATCCAGCCCGCCCTTGTCGTTGGCGTAGTAAAGGCCGCGCGGCAGGATGATGTCGATGCCGATGGTGTTGGCCTGCGTGGTCGCCGCGTTGGCGGTAAAGGGGCCGATGTAGGGCTGGATTTCCACATCGCCGCTGGTGGTGCCGCTGGCGGCCTCAACCGTGAAGGTGTTGGCGTCCGGCACGGTGGCGATCTCGTAGCCGCCATCCGGCGCGGTGCCGGTGGTGAAGTCCAGATACACCTGCTTGCCCACGCTGTAGCCGTGCGCGGTCTTGGTGACGGTGATGGTCGTGGTGCCGGCCTGCGAATAGGTGGCGCCGGTGACCTTGCCTTCGGCTTCCTGCCCGGCCACTTCCACGCTGGTGACCACATTGGCAGGGAACAGCGAGAGCGTGCCGCCTGGCTCGACCACCTCATACTCGATCTCTTCGAAGCTGGAGATCGGCGTGTCCTCGATGCGGATGGCCTCGATGTCGTAGTAGCCCTGGCCAAGGCAGAAGAGCTGGTAGAGGTACTGCTCATTGCCCGCGTACTCGGCATAGGGCATGGCCGCGAAATCCGGGTAGGCAATCATGCGCCCGTAGTGCACGGGAATGGCAGCATCCAGCCGCGCCATGTTGCCCTGCGCCTGCAGGTTGTAGGTTGGGCTGGGTGCTGCAAGCGCCTGCGCCTGCTGCGGAGTGGGCGGCTTGGGTGGCGGGATGAGCGCGTTGACCAGCATGTTGCCGATCATGCCGACGGCGCCGGTCAGGATGCTCATCCCAGTAACGCCAAGACCAAGCCCGAGCGTCGAATTTATCCACCCAGCCGCGTAGGGCGCAACCCATGCCACAACCAGCATGAGAACGATCTTGAGCGGGTTCGATCCGCCGCCACCGCCGCGTGGCAGCACGATGACAGTAATGACGTCGCCGCGCTCGACCGGCTGGTCCCAGTCCTTGCGCAAGACGCTGACGCCGTTGCGCTGGATGATGAACGGCAGCTGGGTGTTCGGCGCGCACGCACGGATGGGGCCGCGCGCCGACAGCGCCCGGACTTCGCGGTCCTTCATCGGCGCGAATGGGTTGTTGACGCGCACCAGGACGGCGTGGTCCATCGCCTGTGCCTGCATCATGCCGGCCTCCGCGCGCGGTAATACTTGGCATGCGCCCAGCCCATGTGAGCGAGCATGGCCTTGCGGGTAAAGATCACGCCGCTGCCCTGCTGGCAATGCAGCACGCCGCCGCCGTCGATGTCCAGCCAGACGCCAACGTGTGACGGGTAGCGGTTATGGGCCATCAGCACGGCGTCGCCGTCTGCGGGCTGGCTGACTTCTTCCCAGTTGCCGCGCTCTTCATGGCCGTTGAAGGCATGCGCCACGGCATGCAGGTTCATGGCGTCCACGTCGATGATTGGCACGCTGACGCCGTAGCGCTCGGCCTGTACGTGGCGGAAGAAGCTCCAGCAGTCCCAGGCGCCGGGGCCCTGCGCGTTGGCTTGCCAGGGCTGGCCGAGGTAGTTCATGGCCCAGTGGCTCATTGGTTAATCAGCCCAGGGAAGCGCTCTGCGGTGTACTCCTCGCGCGGGAAGCGGCGGTTGCCGATGTCGGCAAAGCTCGCCACGGCGCGCACACGGAACACGTCGGCGGTGATTTGGGTAATCGTCAGGGTCATGGGCGGGTCGTTTTCCGGGCCGGTGTTGAGATCGCTGGCCAGGTACTCGCGGTATGTCACTTCGATGGGGTTGTCGGTATCCGTCACCGCCAGCTCGATGTTTGCCAGAATCTCGCGGCTGACGTTGTCGATCTCGATGGTGCATTGCGGGATACCGTTGCTGGTGACCTCTGGACGCACCAGGTCGAAGGCGAAGCCAACGAAGGTGACCAGCTCGCCACCGCTCTCTGGTGCCGCCGCTTCCAGCCGGGCGGTGATGTCCTGGTTGTCGCGCACCACGCGGATGGGCGTGGTGAATGCCGGGTGCCGGATTTCCAGCGTGTGGTAGATCACCTCGTTGCTGGGCGCGCTGGCGTAGGCCTCCTGCAGCGCGGCGGAGAGGGACGGATCAGGCATCAGCGCACCTCAAGCTTGCCGGTAACTTGATGATTCAGCCCCGGCAGCAGGCTGGACTTCCACGGTCCATTGAAGCGGGCTTCGTTACTGACGATGCCGCCGTCTCCGGTGGTCAGGCTGACGGTGAACCAGGCCGCGCCGCCGTCCGCGCCGCCGCTGATCTCATACACGCTGGTGGCGTCGGGCTGGGTGGTCCAGTCCGCGTCAACCGCGGCGACCTTGGTCGAGCCGACGTAATCGCTGATGGTGCGGCTCTGGCCGCTGCCGGTGCCGCCAACAATGTGGATCGTGGCGTTGTTGTAGGCATCGTCCGTTGCCGATGCGTCAGCCGCCAGGGTAATGGTGCTGGCTGCGCCGGCTTGCGCGGTGCCGCTGGCTTCGACAGTGTTGCTGTTGTCGAACCACTCGCGGAACACGGCCATCTGGGCGTCGGTGAACTTCCAGGACACGTCGATCATGTCCAGCCGGGCGCGGCTGCGCCGGCGCACGCGCGCGGCCCCGGCTTCCATGTCGGTGCGCAGGGTCTGGTCTGCCGGATTGATCGCGTAGCCGGATACCAGCGGGCGCGGGAGGATGGAGGGCCAGCTGCTCATCAGTAAGCCCCCGCCGTGCGATTAAGGCCGTAGGTATTCGACAGGGCGGACGGGATTGCGCCGCGCCCCTGGCTGATGTCGCTGGCGATGCTGCCCTTCACCTGCTCGATCATCACGTCGATGATGCGGTTGCCGTTCTGGTCGGTGCGCTCATTGGCGGTGGCCTGGGTGCCGTTGGCATTGTTGAAGATGTTGACCACCACGCCGCCGCCATCGTTGGCAGCCATGACGCCAAGCTTGCCGTTTTTCATTCTCTGCAGCGGCATGACGGCTTCGGTCCCCGCCTCGCCGCCGATGCCGATGCCGCCGTTGGCCATGGGGAACACGGTAGGCCTGGTAAGCAGCCCCCCCAGCGGGCCAAGCACGCCGCCGTTGGCGAAGGCCTGAACGCTGCCGCCTGTGAAGGCGTTGCCGTTTGCGGAGAAAAGCCAGTCGATGGCAGTCTGGAAGATGTTGCCGAGATTGAATCCGCTGCCGCTGCTGGATGAAGAGCTGCCGGTGCTGCTGAAAATCCCCTTAATGCCGTTCATCAGCGGCTCCATGACGGTGAGCCGGATGATGAGGTTCATGATGTCCTGATCCATCGCCTTGAGCACGTCGCTCATGTCTTTGCCGCCCGAGATTGCGTCCTCCAGGTGGCTGACCATGACGATGCCCATTTCCTCGAAGATGGACTTGGTTTCAGTGGCCTCTTCCCCAACCAGCTTGAGGCGGTTCTTGACGGCGTCCAGGTATTCGGCTTCGGAGAGCTTGCGCAGGTTACCGTCGGCGTCATTGATGCCTTCGGTGAAGGCCTGAGCCAGCAGGATCATGTCTTCCTGATCCTGCTCGATGCGCGCGAAGTCGGTATTGGCCAGCAGCGACTTCAGGCGGTTCATGTTGACGTTGGCCAAGTCGCGCAGGTTCTGCGCCCACTCGGCTGATGTCTTGGCGCCATCCTCCTGCACCATCGCCATGAACTCGGCGTCGTTGGCGGCTTCCTTGAAGTTATTGGCGAAGGTGGATTCGACCAGCTTCGTCATGGCTTGGGTGTAAAGCTCCGCGTCCTTCTTGCCATAATTGAAGCGCTGGTTGAGCAGGGCGACCTTCTCTTCGAAGTCGCGCAGGCGCCCGATGTCGGTGGAGTCGAGCAGGCTCTTGATGGCGGCGTAGGGATCCTTGCCGGGTGCTGTCGGCAGCTTGATGTCGGTTTTGTCGGGCGATCCGGGGGCGGCGGCGGCATTCGCCCGAGCGCGCTCGATCAATACAGCGCGCTCGGTTTCAAGACGCTTGATTTCTGCCGTCAGATTCTGGTACGCCCAGGTATCCTCTGCGCCCTTGCCGAGACCCATCCGGGTCTGATAAAGCCGGTTGATCTCCTGGTTGTAATCCTTGACTCGATCTCCGGCCTCGCGAATACGGTCGAGCGTCTCTTTAGGGATAAACCCGAGCGTGAAAAATCCAACTTTATCGAGCAGCGTTCCCTTATCAAGAATGTCTTGCAGAGCCTCCAAATACTCATTCAGCGATGGGACCAGATTCACAAGTATGGAAGCAGCGGCGCCGGCTGCGCTGGTCTTGAGCTTGTCCAGGTTGTCGTTGAACTCTCCAGCGTGCGGCGAGAGCGTGACCATGGCGTCGGTGAAGGACTGTGTGGCGGCGGCCTGTTCGCGCAAGGCTTCGCCGCCCTGCTTGATCAGCGGCAGGACTTCCTCGTACTGCTTGCCGGCGACCTTCTGGATGTCAGCCAGAACGGCGTTCTTGTCGCTGGCGTTGGCGTAGGCGTCGGCCAGCTGGTAGAAGCGTTCGGTGGCGTCCGTTGAGGTGATGCCGAGACGGCTGAGCGCGGCGGCCTGTTCGTCACTGCCGTTGCGCGCCTGGCTGAAGGACAGGTTGAGTTTGCCGATGGTCTTGGCCACGGCTTCGAGGCTGGTGTCGGCCAGCGTGGCGGGCTGGACCAGCCCGGCCAAGTCCCTGACGGCAACATCGGTGCGGTCGGACAGGTCTTGCAGGCGGTCGGCAGCATCGAGCACGTTCTTGCCGAAGGCAACAATTGCGCCGCCCACGACGCCAGCGCCCAGCGTGGTGAATGCGGTGCTGACGCCCTTGGCCATGCGGTCGGCATTGGACTGGAAGCGGTTAAGCTCCGCGACGCCCTTGTCGATCTGGCTGGAGAAGCGCGCCAGGTTGGCGTTGAAGTCTACGTCGATTACGCGTGCCATTTACTTGAACCCCGTGCGGCGGGCGACGACTTCCGCGCCGGCCTTGGCTGATCTGACGATGAGGTCTGCGCAGCGCTCGGCGGTGCTGGCGAAGGCGCGTCCGATGAACTGCTTGCCCGGCTGCTTTTTGCCCCCGCGGTCTGTCCAGCCGGCCTCCTGGAACTTGCCGTAAAAAGCATCGCGTTTGCCGTAGCGCTTGCCCTGGCGCAGCGTGAGGAACACGCCCAGCTTGTTGAGGGTGCGCTTGCCGTTGTAAATCTTCGATTTCCTGACGATGATGCCGCGCTGGAGAGTGCCGGTGCGAACGGGCGCGTTGGCCTTGGCCTGGCGCTGCATGAGGCGCGCGCCGTTGGTAAGCGCCTTGATGACGACGCGGTCGCCGAGCTGCTGGCTGAAGGCGTAGAGCGCCTTTTGAGTCTCTTTCAGCCCGGTGACCTTGACTTGAAAATCATCCATTGCTCGCTTTCAGGTATTCGGTTTCCATTGTTTGCAAGGCCGGGAACAGATCGGACCAGTCTTTTTTAGGCACGCGCATGAGCTGCAGCGTGGG
>CAZONS010000237.1:0-5777 GCA_964581195.1 uncultured Thiobacillus sp.
AGTACGACACCGCCTTCTTCGACAAGCGTTCCAAGTTCGTGCATTACCGGCCGCGCACGGTGATTCTGAACAACCTGGAATACGACCACGCCGACATCTTCCCCGACCTCGCCGCCATCGAGACCCAGTTCCACCATCTGGTGCGCACCGTCCCCGGCAATGGCCTGATCGTCAGCAACGGGCGCGAGACCAGTCTGGAGCGCGTGATCGAGCGGGGCTGCTGGACGCCGGTGGAGCGCTTCGCCGATGACGGCGGCTGGCGCGCCGAAGTCCTCACTGAATCCGCTTTCGACGTTTTCCTCGGCGACAGCCGCCAGGGCCGCGTCGAATGGGCCTTGCAGGGCGAGCACAACCGCATGAACGCGCTCGCCGCCATCGCCGCCGCGCGTCATGCCGGCGTTCCCGCCAGAGATGCCTGCGCCGCGCTCGGCCGCTTCGAGAATGTGAAGCGGCGCATGGAACTGCGCGGCGAAATAAAGGGTGTAAAAATTTTCGACGATTTCGCCCATCACCCCACCGCGATTCGCCTCACCGTCGCCGGACTGCGCGCTGCCGTCGGCGCCGCGCGCATCCTGGCGGTGCTGGAACCGCGCTCCAACACCATGAAGCTGGGCGTGATGAAGGCGCAGCTCGCGGACAGCCTGAAAGACGCCGACCGCGTCTTCTGCTACAGCGGCGGCATCGACTGGGACGCCAGCGGCGCCCTCGCACCCCTGGGCGAACGCGCCAGCATCCACAGCGATCTCGATGAACTGGTGGCGGCCATCGCCGAGGTCGCGCATCCCGGCGATCAGATCCTGGTGATGAGCAACGGCGGCTTCGGCGGCATACACGAGCGGCTGCTGCGCCGGCTGGCGCAATGAAGCGCCCGGCAAGCTAGGACATGTCCGAGGCGCCCCGCCACCAGCCCAGTTGCCGTCTGGATGCCGACGGCGGTCGACGGGTGCTCTCGCTGCGGGGCGAGTGGACGCTGGAACGGCTGCCCGTGCTGCAAGCGGAACTGAAGCGTTTGGACCTCACCGCCGGGCAACCGCTGCGCCTCGACGGTGGCGCGCTGGCCACGCTGGACAGCGCCGGCGCCAATCACCTGATCAGCCACCTCGTGCGCCGTGGCATTGCGTTTCATGACCTCGACCTGGCCGGCTTCAGCAAGCAGGGGCGCGCGCTCCTGGATCTCGTCGCCGATCGTCAGGGCGAACCGGCGCCGCGCTCACGCCGGCACGGCCGCCGCGGCCTGCGCCAGGCGGTGGGCTGGCATGCCTGGCAAGTCGGACGCGGCAGCCGCGCCGGCATGGCTTTTCTTGGCCAGACCGGACAGGCGATCGGGCATCTGTTGCCGCACCCCGGCCTGATGCGCTGGCGCGAACTGTTCGTGCAACTGGAAATGGTCGGCCTGCGCGCCATTCCCATCGTCATGCTGATGAGCTACCTGATCGGCGTCGTGTTCGCCTATCTGCTCGGCATCCAGATGCAGAAGTTCAGCGCCAACCATCTGGTGGTGGACGGCGTCGGCATCGGCATCGCCCGCGAGATGGGCCCGCTGATCACCGCCGTGCTGATGGCCGGGCGCTCCGGCGCCGCCTTCACCGCGCATCTCGGCGCCATGAAGGTGAATCAGGAAATCGATGCCATCGTCACCCTCGGCCTGTCGCCGTTTCAGGTGCTGGTGCTGCCGCGACTGTTCGCCATCGTGCTGATGCTGCCACTCCTCACCTTCGTCGCCGATGTCGCCGGCATGCTCGGCGCGGCGCAGGTGGCGGCCCTGCACCTGGACATTCCCGCCAGCAGTTTCTTCGACCGCCTGCGCGACGTGCTGCCGCTCAACACCGTGCTGTTCGGCCTCAGCAAGACCCCGGTGTTCGCCGCCGCCATCGCCCTCATCGCCTGCCACAGCGGCTTCACCGTGAACCGTGACGCCCGCAGTGTCGGCCTGCACACCACCTCCACCGTGGTGCGCAGCATCGTCGCGGTGATCCTCATCAACGCCGCCTTCGCGGTGGCGTATCCGGAGATCGAGTGATGGACGGCCTGGCCCCGCCCGTGGTCGAGGTCGCCGGCCTGCGCACCCGCCTCGGCGGTCGCTGGGTGCACGACGGCGTCTCCTTCACGCTGCGGCCGGGCGAGATCGCCGCGCTGATCGGCGGCAGTGGCACCGGCAAGACGGTCCTGCTCAATCAACTGGTCGGACTGCTCCGACCCGATGGCGGCCAGATCAAGCTGTTCGGCCAGGACCTGGCCGGCCAGAGCGCGGTGGCGCTGCGGGCGATCCGCCGCCGCTTCGGCCTGCTGTTCCAGGACGGCGCCCTGTTCTCGGCCATGCGTGTGGCGGAGAACGTGGCCACGCCGCTGCGCGAGCATCTGCCGGAACTGCCCAGGGCGCTGCGCGACGAGGTGGTCGATCTCAAGCTGGCGCTGGTCGGCCTGCCTCCGGATGCCGCCTGCAAGATGCCCAGCGAGCTTTCCGGCGGCATGCGCAAGCGCGCCGCCCTGGCGCGCGCCCTGGCGCTGGAACCGGAACTGCTGTTCCTCGACGAACCCACCTCCGGGCTCGACCCGATCAGCGCCCGCGAATTCGACCACACCCTGCGGGTGCTGGTGGACAGCCTCGGCCTGACCGTGCTGCTCACCACCCATGACCTCGACAGCCTCTGGGGCCTGGCCGACCGCATCATCGTCCTGTTCGAGGGCAAGGTGATCGCCGATGGCCCGGTGGCGGAGGTGGCGCGCATCGAGCACGAGTGGATACGATCCTATTTCGACGCACGGGCTATGGAGTAAACATGGAATCCGAAGCACGCTATGCCTGGGTGGGCGGCACCCTGATCGCCCTGTTCCTCGCCCTGGCCGCCGGCATCTACTGGTTGTCCGGCGCCAGCGACAATCTGCCCAGCAGTCATTACACGGTGTATTTCCGGCAGCAATCGCTGGAGGGCCTGCAGATCGGCAGCGAGGTGCGCATGCGCGGCATCAAGGTGGGGCGCGTGGCGGACTACCAGATCCTGCCCGACCCCGCGCGCGGGGTACGCGTGCTGCTGGACGTGGATGCGCGCATCCCTGTGCTGGAGGGCGCCCTCGCCGAGGTCAACCGCAAGCTGGTCACCGGCATCGCCGGGGTCGACCTGATCAACACCAGCGCCACCGCCGCCCCGCTCACCCGACTCCCGCCGGGAGAGGCCTATCCCGTGATCGCCGAGGGCGTGCCGGAAATGACCCGCGTCGCCAGCGTGGTGGAAGATCTCGGCAACAACGGCAGCGAAGCCCTGGCGCGGATCAACCGCCTGCTCTCCGATGCCAATCAGCGCGCCATAGCCGGCACCCTGGCGAACACCAACCGACTCACCGGCCATCTGGCGGATACCGCGCCGGCGCTGCGCGACACCCTGGATCAGTCACGTCGCGCGATCGCCCGCCTGGAGCATCTCGGCGAGACGGCGGAAGCGACGCTGGCCGCCAGTGGCCGCCACATCGACGCACTCGCCGCGCAATCCCGGGATACCCTCGGCATGGCGCGGGCGACACTGCAAACCGCCGGGGCCGCCCTCGAACAGACGCGCGCGGAGATCGGCGCTCTCAGTCTGAACCTGCGCCTCAGCGCCGACCTCGCCAGCCAGGACCTGCAGGCCACCGGCAAGGCGCTGCGTGACAGCGGCCGCGCGATGCAGCAATCGGCGCGCGCGCTGGGAGAGCCGGAACGCATCCTGTTCGGCCCATCGCAGGGCGCTTTCGGCCCCGGGGAGGAATGACCATGCAGACCCGTCTCGCCATCCTGCTCAGCCTGCTGCTGCTCGCCGGTTGCGGCCTCACCGGCCCTCGGCATGCGCCCACCTGGTACGTCCTGGAAGACCAGGGCCGAACCTCCGCCGCATCGACGCCCGTCTGGAAGGACACCCTGCTGCTGCGGGAAACCGACGCGCCGGCCTTCTACCAGGGCCCGGCCCTGGTCTACAGCCGCGCGGCCGGCACGCGTGGCCAGTATCAATACGGCCGCCTGACCGAATGGCCGGCGCCACGTTTCACGCAGCTGCTGCGCTCACGCCTGGAACAAGCGGCGCTGTTCCAGGCGGTCGCCCCGTTGGGTGCCGGCGTCAGCGGCGGTTACCAACTCAACACCCGACTGCTCGATTTCTACCACGACGCCGCGCGGGCACCGGGCGAGGTGGTCCTGGTGCTGGAGGCCGAACTGATCCGGCGCGCGGACGCCCGCCTGCTCGCCCGCGCTCGCATCGAGACCCGTGCCGCCGCGCAAAGCCATGACGCCGCGGGCGCCGCGGGCGCCGCCAACGCCGCGCTGACGCAGGCGCTCGACCGGATGATGGTCTGGCTGGCGCGTCCGCTGTAATGGCGTCGTTCCCGGATTGTTCGCGAGCCGGAGCGGGAAGCCCGGTAAAATGCGCGGATGCTGATCTACATCCATGGTTTCAATAGTTCCTCCCAATCCGGCAAGGCGCGCGATCTCGTCGCCTGGATGGCCGCGCGCGGTCTCGGCGAGGCCTGCGCCTGCCCGGACCTGCCGGATCGTCCCGCCGCCGCGATTGCCCTGCTGGAAGACCTGATCGCGCACAGCCACGGCCCCGCCAAGCTGGTCGGCAGCTCGCTCGGCGGCTTCTATGCCACCCACCTCGCCGAGAAACATGATCTCAAGGCGGTGCTGGTGAACCCCTGCATCGATTGCCACGAAAAACTGACGGCCCATGTCGGCGTGACTCAGAAGAACTGGCACAGCGGCGACGAATACGTGTTCTCGGCCGATCATCTGGCTGAACTGCGGGCGCTGGCGACCCCGCCGCGAGACATGACCCGCTATCTCCTGCTGCTGGAAACCGGCGATGAAGTGCTCGATTACCGGGAGGCCGTGGCGGCCTATCCGGGCGCGCGCCAGGTTGTCCTGGAAGGTGGCGATCACGGCTTCACCCGCTTCACCGAATATCTCCCCGACATCCTGGCGTTCTGAGTCCATGTACCTGCTTTACGAAGAAGACGGCGATATCAAGGCCGGCACCCTCCTGGTCGACAACGACAGTTCGTTGCAGATCGAATCCCAGCACGGCAAACGCGGCAAGCTGAAGGCCAACCATGTATTGCTGCGCTTCCCGGCGCCGGCGCCGGGCGAGGCGATGGAACAGGCGCGCGCGCTCAAGGATGAACTCGACCTGGATTTCCTCTGGGAAGTCGCGGGGAGCGAGGAGTTCGGCTTCGAGACCCTGGCGGCCGACTATTACGGTCACGCGCCCAGCGCGGCGGAATCCGCCGCCATCGTCCTCGCCCTGCATCAGGCACCCATTTATTTCCAGAAGAAGGGCCGTGGCCGCTACAAGGCCGCCGCCGCCGACATCCTCGCCGCCGCCAAGGCCGGTCTGGAGCGGCGCGCGCGCGAAGCGGCCCAGCGCGCCGAATGGGTGGCCGAACTGGTCGCCGGCCGATTGCCGGCGCCTTTCCAGAGCCATGTCTTCGAACTGGCGCACAAGCCGGACAAGAACAGCCTGGAATACAAGGCCTTGAACGACGCCTGCGCGGAAACCAGCCTGTCCCCGGTACGCCTGCTCGACCGTTGCGGCGCGATTCCCTCCAGCCATGAATTCCACCGCCAGGCCTTCCGCCTCGCCCACTTCCCCAAGGGTTTCGGTTTCCCCGATCTGGCCGCGCCGCTACCGCCGCCATCCCTGCCGCCGGGTGACACGCCGGCATTCAGCATCGACGACGCCGCCACCACCGAAATCGACGAGACGGCAGTGACAAACAGGATTGCGAGCGCAACGCCGCCCAGCGATTCTTCAGGA
>CAZONS010000238.1:0-5770 GCA_964581195.1 uncultured Thiobacillus sp.
GTGGTGACAACTCGTCCGCGCCCTCCGTCCGCGCGCCGGATTGAGCGATGACCGCCACCGGCAGTTGCTGCGTCAGCGGCAATTCTTGCCTTTGACCCGCCGAGGCGGCGGCAGGAGTTGCCGCCGCCTCGGGCGCCGTCCTGGTTCGCGCATCGCGTGCCACATGTGGCGTCGCTGCTGGTTCGCTCTCCTCTGGCGCCGTGACGGGGGTCTTGTCCCGATCCACCTGCCCGGCAAGGGCGGGCGGAATCAACACGGATTCAGCGGCCTGCTCCACGGCGGCGCCGGAACTGCGTGGCGGTTTCCTGGGCGAGGGCGCGTCGGCCAGGGTGATCTGCTCGGAAAACGCCTGCGGCAACGCCGTCGACAAGGCCGGCACCAGCGACTGAGCGAGTTCCTGCGTGTCCGTGTCCGTGGCCGCGCCCAACTGCGCGGATAGCACATTCTCGAACAAGCCTGCCGGCAGCAAGCCCGCCAAGGCCTTGCCGTGGGCCGCGTTGGGCGCCAGTTTCTGGGAAGCCGCCAGCACGGTCATGAAATCAGCCATGGTTCTCTCCGGTTCATACGGCTGGCTAAGTAGCAGGTTTCATGCCGCCCAGGCGACCCACGCGATCAGAACGGAATATCGTCGTCCATTTCCCCGAAGCCGCCACCGCTCGCCGCGCCCGGGGAAGCGGGTGCCGGCCGGCCGCGTGGCGCGCCTTCCATCGGCGGCGCGTCGTAGTCGGCCATGCCACCGCCGCCACCGCCACGGCCACCCAGCATCTGCATGCGGTCGCCGCGGATCTCGGTGGTGTAGCGGTCGTTGCCATCCTTGTCCTGCCACTTGCGGGTGCGCAGGCTGCCTTCCACGTAGACCTGACTGCCCTTCTTGAGATACTGACCGCAGATTTCGGCTGTCTTGCCGAAGAACGCCACCGAATGCCATTCCGTGGCTTCCTGCATGTCGCCGTTGCGATCCTTGAACTTGTCGGTGGTGGCGATGCGCAGGTTGGCGATCGCATCGCCGCTGGGCATGTAACGCATCTCGGGGTCTCGCCCGAGGTTGCCGATGATGATCACCTTGTTGACTGAAGCCATTCAATTTCCTCCTTGCAATAAATGTCTGACACCTTCCTCGTCCCAGCCGGTCTGACTGACCTTGAGCAGCACCGAGCCCTCTTCCGGCAGAACCGTGACCGCCTCGACACCCGCGAACACGGTCAACCGGGTGGCCAGGCGCTGCGCCTCCTCCGGCGAGAGCGCGCCGATGTGGAACATCTGGGTCTTCACCCGAGGCGGCGGCGCCATGCTCACGGCCAGCAGCAACCAGATACCGACCAACGCGGCACAGAATGAAAAGACGGCGCCGAAACCATGGTGCTGCGCCAGCCAGCCCCCGGCGAGACCGCCGAAGAACAGGCCGAGCGCCTGCGATGTATTGTAGACACCCATCGCGGTGCCCTTGGACTCGGGCGGCGCGATCTTCGACACCAGGGAGGGCAGGCTGGCTTCGAGGATGTTGAACGCCACGAAATAGACGAACAACGCCGTGACCACGCCCCAGAACAGGTGGATGGAGAATGCCAGGCCGATCTGCGCGACGAACATCAGGGCGATGGCGGCGACAAACACCTTTTTCAGCTCGCCGCGCCTTTCGCCATGAATGATCACCGGCACCAGCAGGATCAGCGAAGCCAGCAGCACCGGCAGATAGACCTGCCAGTGCCGCGCGGCATCCAGCCCCCCCTCGACCAGGGCGAAGGGCACCACCATGAACATGGCCATCTGCGCCGCGTGGAGGCTGAAGATGCCCCAATTCAAACGCAGCAATTCGTTGTTGCGCAGGACATCGCCAAGGCGCGCGGGGTTGGCCTCGGCATCCGAGTGGAACGCGGTCTTGCCCGGATTCGGCGTGACGAAGCGGATCACCAGGACCGCCAGCAACGCCAGCCCCCCCGTCATCGCGAACATGCCGGGGACGCCGATCCAGTGGTAGAAGGCCGGGCCGGCGGCGAGCGAGAAAGCGAAGGCGAGGCCGATGGTGCTGCCGATCATGGCCATCGCCTGGGTACGTTTCTCCTCGCGCGTCAGGTCCGCCAACAAGGCCATCACCGCCGCCGAAATGGCGCCGGCACCTTGCAGGGCGCGCCCGATCAGCACGCCCCAGAGGTCGTCGGCGGTGGCCGCGACGAAGCTGCCCAGGGCGAACAGGAGCAAGCCGGCGATGATCACCGGCTTGCGGCCGAAGCGATCCGAGGCCATGCCGAAGGGGATCATCAGGATGGCCTGGGTGAGGCCATACATGCCCAGGGCGAGGCCGATCAGGGTGTGATCGTCGCCGCCCGGCAGGGTTTTCGCGTAGAGCGCGAAAACCGGCAGGATCAGGAACATGCCCAACATGCGCAGCCCGAAAATACCAGCCAGCGACGCGGCGGCGCGGCGTTCGGTGGACGTCATCGGATTGGGCGCGGATCGGGACATGCGGGCGGGCGCACTCGGTGCTGAGTCTGTGCGGCGGGAGCGGGTGAAGCGCGCCATTCTAGCCGCTTTCCGGGCAGCGCCCGCACCCGGCTTGAGGCCCTCTCGCCCCACGGGACCCGCCCTGCGACAATTCCCGTAGAACTTGCATGGATATTCAGGTAGCTTTTGCGTTGTACGTGATTGGCACTCCCACGAGGACCGCATGAATTCACGCTGGAACGGCATCGAGCGACGCGCCCCGCAACCGGATGGACACCCGTCCGCCGAGTTGCTGGCGCGCCGTGTTCTGCGCGCCTCTCCAGCCGGCATCGGCCTGTCCATCGAGGGCGTGATCCAGATGGTCAACCCCGCCATGAGCGCGCTCACCGGCTATGCCGCCGATGAACTGATCGGCCAGCCGACCCGCAAGCTCTATCCGGATGCGGAAGCGTTTTCCCGAGTCGCTCGCGAGAACGACGCCCAGATCGCGCTGAATGGCGGTGGCGTGGTGGAGACGCGCTGGTGCCGGAAGGACGGCGGGATCGTCCACATCCAGCTGTTCTCGGTTCCCATCGATGCCAGCGACCTCTCGCGCGGCATCAGCTTCACCGCCCTCGATTTCACTGTGCGCAAGAATCAGGAACGGCAGCAACTGGACGAACTGGAGAAGCAGCGGGAAGTCCTGGTGCGCGAGGTGCATCACCGGATCAAGAACAACCTGCAAAGCGTGGCCGGCCTGCTGCGGCGGGAATTGGGCAAGTTCATGGAACTCGATCCGCATCTGGACAAGGCGATCACCCAGGTCCATGCCATCGCCGTGGTCCACGGCCTGCAAAGCTCGGATCCGGACGAGGCCATCCGCCTCTGCGACACCACCGAACAGATCTGCAAGGTGATCAGCGAGCAGACGCAGCAGCCGGTCGACTTTCACATCGAGAAGCGCAATGACGCGTTCCAGCCGGTTCAGATCAATCGGGACGAAGCCGTGGCCGTCGCCCTGATCCTGAATGAACTCATCCTCAACGCGGTCAAGCATTCCCCGGCAGGCGCCGCGGCGCCACGCGTCAATTTGCGCGCCGATGGCATCAGCGCCGGCATCGCCATAGACAACGCCATGACCACCGCGCCGAATTTCGACCTGGGCAGCGGCAACGGCCTGAAGACCGGTCTGAATCTGGTCCGCGCCCTGCTCCCGGAACGGGGCGCCCGCCTCGACTATGCGCGTGGCGTCGACAACCGGATCAGCGCCCACCTGCGCCTGAGCGAACCGGTGGTGCAGGCGATAGTCCCGAGGGGGACATGAACATGGCGAAACTGCTGATCGCCGACGACGACCGCGTGGTTCTGTTCACCCTGGCCGAGGGCCTGCGTGAAGCGGGTTTCGAGGTGATCGAGGCGCGTGACGGACTCCGCGCCCTGGAACTGTGCATCAGCACCCCGCCCGACCTGGCCCTGCTCGACATCCGCATGCCGGGGCTCGACGGTCTGGAACTGGCGCGTCGCCTGCGCGCCGAAACGATGGTGCCATTCGTCTTCTTCACCGCCTACGACGATGAAGGCCTGGTGCAGGAAGCCGTGAAGATCGGCGCCCTCGGCTACCTGGTCAAACCGCTCGATGTGCCACGCATCGTGCCCATGGTGCGCCTGGCCCTGGCCCGCTCGCGGGAGATCGAAGGCCTGCGCGAGGCACTCGACAGCAACCGCCAAATCGGCACGGCGGTCGGCATCGCCATGCGCGACTGGCGCCTGAACCAGAGCGCCGCCTTCGAGCGCCTCAGGAAACACGCGCGCGATCGCTCGGCCCGGTTGTCCGATGTCGCGCGGGAAATCGTGGAAACCGGCGTCTGCCCGAAATGAGAACACTGCCGGAGAAACTTCAGGGACCCTTGTCGAAGCCAACCTGGCAAACCCGAGCTATCAACCCGTGGGGGCCCAACCAATGTCCCCGCAACCTCAACACCGATCCCGGGCGCGGCGACATCCGCGCCTGCCCGGTGAGGGAGCGGAGATGGATGAGTCGAACCGCAATACAGTGAATGGGGTCGGTCATGTCTGAACGCCCCGCGACGGATGGCATGGCACCCTGCGGCCTGCTGGACGCGCGCGCCTGTCCGATCGGCGACCGTCCGCATGAGGACGGCGGCTGGCGGGACGCGACGACGGCGCGCGAGAGGGATCACGACGACCTCGATATCGCCCCGGGGAAAGCGGACCCGCGCGCCCGGGCGCTTGCCACCGGCTGCGGTGAAATCCTTCACGCCGCGCCGGTCGCCATGCTGGTGATGCATACGAACGGCACCATCACGCAGGCGAACGCGCGCGCCGAGGCGATGTTCGGATACGCCGCCGGTGGCCTGGCCGGTCTGTCCATCGAGGACCTGATTCCGGAACGCTACCGCGACCACCACCGCGAGTCCCGCGCCCGCCCGGTGGAGGGGGCTCCCCGGCATCGCGTCATGGGCATGCCCGGGGGGGATTTTTTCGGCCTGCGGGCCGACGGCGGTGAGTTTCCCGTCGAAATCGGTCTCGGCACGGTCGAATTGCACGGCGAGCGATACACCGTGGTCAGCGTCAACGAGATCACCGAACGCAAGCGGATCGAGGATGACCTGCGCATTGCCGCCATCGCCTTCGAAACGCAGGCCGGCATGATCGTCACCAATGCCAGCGGCATCATCGTTCGCGTCAACAATGCCTTCACCCGTCTGACCGGCTATGCCGCCGTCGAGGCCATCGGCCGCACCCCCGCCCTGCTCCGTTCCGGCCGCCACGATGCAGGCTTCTACCGGCGCATGTGGGACACCATCCGTGAGAAGGGCTTCTGGCAGGGTGAAATGTGGAATCGCCGCAAGAACGGCAAGATTTACGCCGAGTGGTTGACCATCACCGCGGTCGCCAAGCCCGGGGGCGAGATCACGCATTACGTCGGCACCTTCTCGGACATCGTCGAGAACAGCGAGGCGGAGGCGGAAATCCATCGCCTGGCCTACTACGACGCGCTGACGCAACTGCCCAACCGGCGCCTGCTCCACGACCGTCTGGCGCAGGCGCTGGCGAGCAGCAGCCGCAGCCACCAGCATGGCGCCGTCCTGTTTCTCGACCTGGACAACTTCAAGACCCTCAACGACACCCGCGGTCACGCCACCGGCGACCAGTTGCTGATCGAAGTCGCGCGCCGCCTGCAAATCACGCTGCGCGAGGGCGACACCGTCTCGCGCCCGGATGACACCGTCTCGCGTCTGGGCGGCGACGAATTCGTGCTGGTGCTGGAAGACCTCAGCGATTCCGCCGAGGAAGCCGCCCATCATGCCCGCCAGGTGGGCGAAAA
>CAZONS010000239.1:0-5761 GCA_964581195.1 uncultured Thiobacillus sp.
CCCGCCGATCCCATCTTGAAGCTCAGGTCGCGGCTCGGAAACACGGTGATCACCGACGCGGCCGCCAGCGGCAGGTCGATCGGCCCCAGCTGCATGAACGGGTGCCCCATCATCACCACCCGGTCGCCCTCCACGAGGCTCACCGTGCCGAGCGCCCCGAGCTGCCCATCGCCCGACACCAGGGCGATCGCGCACGCCGACCCCGCCACGAGCGTCGGCGCAGCCGCCGTGACCGCCCGCTTGCCGGCCAGACCCGCCTGGACGACCGCGCCGGCCGGTTGCGCATACATCCCAGGCGACAGGGGCGCCAGCCGCTCGGTCCGCTCGTTCGTGTTCAGGGCGCCGGTCACCATCGGCAGCAGCGCGGCGGCGGCATCCTTGACCGACGGCCACGCCTCCTCGAACACGGGCCCTGACGTCGCCGTCACGGCCTCCTGTTGCGGCGCGAGCAAGGCCGCCAGCCGCTGCGGAGGCGGCGCATCGAGCATCGCCAGCAGCGACGGCGCCTGATGATGGTCACCGGCCGTCGCCTGACCGACCACCGGCCGATCACGCACCAGGTCCAGGTCGGCGGCCGGCGTCAGGCCGCAGATCGCGCGCAACGCGCCCGGCCAGCCGAACGCCACGGCGCCCAGCAGGCGGCCGTCGTCGAGGTACACCGGACTGCCGCTCATGCCGCGCGCGACCGCCGAGCGCTCCAGATCACGGCCGGCCAGCTCGACGATGATGATGTCGCCGCCCGCGCGCGCCCCGTGCTGCACGCCGAGCACGGTGACGGCGAAGGTGTCCGGCCGGTCGCCGGCGAACACCGTCAGACCGTACCCGGTCTGCCCCGGCACGACCTCGCCGATCGGCACGCGGCCCGCAGACGCGCCGCCGGCCATGAGCCCGCAGATGATGAGGCAGCGAAGCACTGCAGAGACAGGCAACTGGCTGGTCAACGGCGTTCCACCCTGGTTGGCGTTGCGGCGGCGTCGCGATGATCACGGTCCCGGCGGACAGTAGGGATGGCCGGCGGAATTGGCAAGCGACGGCCTCGGCCAGGCGGGGTCAGCCCGTCGCCGGACTCACCCTGGCGAGCGCCTGCTTGAACGCCTGCTCGGCGGCATCGCCGAAAACGGCAACGACCACCTCGCGCACGGATCGGCAGCCGGCCAACGCATCGTTGATCGCCGTGACCGCCACCTCGGCGGCGGCGTCGACCGGATATCCGTACGCGCCGCAACTGATCGCCGGGAACGCGATCGTTTCAACGGCCAGCAGGTCGGCGAGTTCCAGGCAGCGCCGATAGCAGGAATCCAGCAGGGCCGCCTCGCCGCGCGAACCGCCGTCCCACACCGGGCCGACCGTGTGGATCACGTACCGCGCCGGCAAGCGATAGCCGGCGGTCACCTTCGCGTCGCCGGTCTCGCAGCCGCCCAGGGTGCGGCATTCGGCGAGCAGGTCGGGCCCGGCCGCGCGGTGGATGGCCCCGTCGACCCCGCCGCCTCCGAGCAAGGTGCCGTTGGCCGCGTTGACGATCGCGTCGACCTTCAGGGTGGTGATGTCGGTGCGCTCGATCCGGATCGTGGGACGTGGCATGTGAGGCGACCTCGAAAGTGGCTGTTATTACGGCACGCTCAGTAAGAATTGTTCGCCAGGCGCACAATGTCGTTGACGGTGCTCAGCACGCGGTACGGCTCGCCCGCTCCGATCGCGGGCCGGTCGACGAAAACGCGGTAACGGTTTCCCCCGGGTGTCGATCCTGGATTATCGTCAGATCAAAGCCTCGCGCTGCCGCGAACACCATGGGCGCAGATTACTGGCATCGGCGGGATTGAGCAAGCAGTTTCGGCAGCGTCGTATCGTTCCGCGAACATTCTGATCGCCTGTTGTTCGCCGACCAGGGAACGCGGGTCTTGGCGACATGCGGTCGGCGGGTCGCCGCCAGTTCACGGCCGGTCCCATCGGCCGGCGCCAAAGAAGAACGCCAGCGAGAGCAATCGTGCGCTCGCTGGCGTTGCTTCATTCAGGTGGTACGCCCAGGAGGATTCGAACCCCCAACCTTCTGATCCGTAGGCGAATCCTTGGCCGTGATCAAACCCGCTCAAGACACCTCAAGAAATCACTGTAAGCCCAACATTACGATTGACATATGCCGGTTGCTATGGTCTAGTCTCGCATCATGAGCGCTCAAGAGATCTCACCAGGTTTCGGCTCATTTGTCACCCGCTTGTCACCCGCAGGAGCCAGGCCCCAACCGTCTGAGGCGAATACTGATGGCCAAGAACACCCTGACCGATACGAAGATCCGCAACCTGAAACCACGGTCTGAGCGGTACGAAATCCTCGAGGGCCGTGGCTTCGGTGTGCGCGTCGGCACCACCGGCAAGGTCAACTTCGTGATGTACTACAGGACCGCCACCGGCAAACACAGGCGGCTGACCTTGGGCGAGTACCCAGAGCTCCAGCTCGGCGCCGCACGCACCTTGTTCGAGCAGCACAAGGCCGCCCTGAAGGCTGGTGTTGACCCGGCCGATGAAGTCCTGACCGCCCGCCTCAAGCGATCGACCAACCCGACCTTGACCGAGTTCTGGCAACAGACCTTCGACCCCGAACACGTTGCTACGCGGCTCCGGCCGCGAACGATGGCGCAGTACCGGGATACCTTCCGCCTGCATATTGAACCCTCGCTGGGCAAGATCCAAGTCCAGAGCATCGACCGAGCGGATGTCCGCAAGCTGCATGCACAGATCGGGGCAACCGGCCAGCAGCGAACCGCCAACATCGCGCTGGCGATCTTGCGTTGCATGTTGAATCACGCCCTCGACCTTGGGCTGCTCGAAGGTGCGAACCCGGCATCGCGCATCCGGCCCTTCGCCGAAACACCCAGGGAGCGCTACTTATCGGCGGAAGAGATCGGCCGCCTGTATAGCGCCCTCGAGGCAGATGCTATCGAGCGCCAGGATTGGACCTGGCACGACCTGATCAAGGTGCTGCTGCTCACTGGTGCCCGCCGTGGAAACGTGCTGTCGATGCGCTGGCAGGACGTGGACCTTCTCCTAGGTCGATGGCTGATCCCGAGCAGCCAAGCCAAGACCGGTCGCCTCTACGTTGTCAGCCTGCCACCGGGCGCGGTCCAGATACTCAAGCGCCGGCGCCAAGAGACCCCCGAGGGCGTCTACGTGTTCCCTGGACGCACGAAGCGCACCGGCCCGGAGAAGGGCCAGGTGCAGCACCTGGTCGAGGTCAAGGCCGCATGGGAGCGCATCCGGCGCCGCGCTGACCTGCGAGATGCGCGGATTCACGATCTGCGTCATACGACCGCCAGCCTGATGGCCAACACTGGCGCCAGCCTCCAGGTGATCGGGAGCCAGCTCGGCCATACCCGCGCCGATACCACCGCCCGCTACAGCCACCTACTGAGCGAAACCGTCGCCATCGCCGTTACTCGCGCGACTGCGGCGCTGGGTTCAACGTCTTCAATTGAGAACGAAAGGGAGGCTGAATAGTGAAACGGCAACCGACATCAACGACGACCCAACTCACGCGTGCCTATTACGCGATTGGAACGGGGCTAGGCGTCGACCAAGACTGGTCCCGCGTAGACGAGGAACAAGCGACGATCTTCGGCGAGTCGAAGCAAGAGATGATCGCATCGCTGCTTTCCCTGGGTCTGCTCGAGACTGCCGCGAAGGAACTATTCTACAACGCCGCATACTGGGCTTGCAGAAAACGCCGCGCACTTGACCAACACAAGGTGCCGCCGGCGCAATCACGACAAGAGCTAACAGCACTTGCCAGTTCGCTTCGCCGAGCACGAAAGGCCTTGGTTTCCATGGGCGACCTTGGAAGGTATCGACTCGTGCGTTTTCTTCCGACTGGAACGGACGAGTGGCCGTTTCTTGAACAGTTCACGGCCGATCTTCATACCCTAGAAGAAGCCGCTATCTTGGCAAGCGACGAGCCGCCTAACTGGTGCCTGCCTGAAGGCCCGCAAGAACTCGCTCGATGGAAGAAAAGGCTCGTCATTGGCCTCTTGAGAGACCTTGACGCCACCTTTGAGAGTTACGCTGGCCACCGACCGCCTCGAAGTGAATACACCGCCGGCACGCCGTATCCGTGGTTTCTGTTTTGCAAGCTCGCAGCCGCCCCGCTGGGCGCGCCGCAGAGCAACGAAGGATTCCGGCGGCTGTTCCGGCTTGCGGTCAAAGTAGCCCAAAAAAATGATGAGGTGCGACCGTAGATAGCTCCTAGGTGCTCACCGATACTTCCCTTGCATCACGACGGCCCGCAGGCCGCCAGACCCAAGCAAGGGAGACCACCGTGACGACCGTGAGCACCAGCAGCCTTCCCCCCATCATTCGCCGCCCCGAGCTTGTCGCTGCGGTCGGGTTGTCCCGGGCGACGATCGACCGCCTCGAGCGTGCCGGCAACTTCCCTCGCCGGTTCGCTATCACCCCCGGCGGCCGTGCGGTCGGCTGGCCCGGCGCCGAGGTTGCCCGCTGGATCGAACGACGCGTCGCCGCGCGGGCGGGCCAGTGATGCGCTCCGACCGCGACACCGCTTTGGCCATGCTCGCCGACGCCGATCGGCTCCGAGCGGAGGCGGCCCTGGCGCCACTGACACCCGCAGCCCGGCGCCGGCGCCACGAAGCCGACCACCTCCAGGCGAGCGCCCGGCGGCTGCTCGAGCTGGTGGCTCGCGCGGAAGCCGAGGCGTCGTCATGACCGCCCCATTCCACCGCGTCGCACACGATCACTGGCGCCGCCAGCACGGCCTTACCTTCGAGGCCCGCGCTGTCTCGACCTATCTTCTGACATGCCCGCACCGGTCGGCGCTTCAGGCATTCGTGTTGCCGACCGCGTACATCGTTGCCGACCTCGCCCTCACGGCAGACCAGGCCGAGGCCGCGCTTGCTGAGCTTGCAACTGCCGGCCGCATTGTCCGCGAGGGCGATGGCGTCTTCATCGTCGACGGCCACCGGCACGACCCGACTATCAATTGCAACCAAGGGCTCCACCGCGTCGCTCTGTGGCGCGAGGGCGGCCTGACGTACCTCCCTGCCTCCGTCCGCGTTCGTGCGCTGGAGGCCCTCGCAGAAGCCCTAGACGCGGCGCTGGCGGGCCTTCCTCCGACCGACCGGCCGCGTGAGGCCGCAGCGCGTGACCAACTCGCCACCGCGATTGACGAGATGCGGCACGATGCCGAGGCGCTTCAGCCGAGTATCGAAACCGTTCGGGAACCGTTTCGAAACGGTTCCGAGACTGTTCCTGAATCGCGCGCGCGCGGGCGCGCCCGCGCCTCCAACTCCAGCTCCAACTCCAGCTCCAACTCCAGCGCCAGCTCCAACTCCAGCGCCAGCGCGAGCGGAACCGCGCGCGGGCGCGCGCAGGCGCGCGAGGCGAACGACCAAGAAGACCACCCGCCCACCTCTCGGCAGATGGTGATGCTCATGGACTTGGCCAACGGGCTGGACACCACACTCGAGGCCGTTGCCGAGGAACTCGGAGCCTCTCTCAACCGCTGGACCGTCTCCAAGTTCATGGATCACTTGATGGCGAGAGCCAAAGCCCGGAAGAGATCGCGGGTCCTTCCAGAGCGAACCCATGCGGGTCGGCGGCATCCCGATAAACGTCTAGTCACAGGTGGCGCCTGATGCATGCAACTGTCGGCCAAGGTGGCCAGGAACAACAACTTGACCTGTTTGGCGGCGGTCATGGAGCCCCGTCATCGGCTGACGTCCTGGCATCGCAGCGGCAACTTGCGTACGTGTTCGACA
>CAZONS010000240.1:0-5759 GCA_964581195.1 uncultured Thiobacillus sp.
CCGATGGCGTATTCCTGCTCCGGCGGGAACTGCGCCCAGCGGAAGGCGATTTGCGCCGCTTCCGTCAGGCCCCGCGCCCGCCACTGCGCCATCCATTCCTCCACGGCCATGGGCGCGCGCGCCTGGCCCTCGCTCCACACGCTCCAGTCGGCCAGGCGAAAGCTCAGTTCACCCGGCGCCGCGTCGTTGCGCAGCACCGTCATGTATACACACGCGGTGGCATAGGGTTCCACGGCCTCCGACGGAAAGCCGCGATTGAGATAGAACGCCCGCGCCTGGTTCGGCAGGATCTGGGTGAGCGAGAGGGTGACGCCGTGGGCCCGGGTTTCCCAGGTCGCCGCGCCGGTAGCCGGGTCGACATGAGTCGGCTGCGCGGTGGCGGGAAAGCTGGCGTACAGGGCGAGGGCGAGCAGGCTGGGAAGCGTCGGTCTGACTGTCATTGGGGGTTCCGGTTCGGACAGTCCGGGATTATCCCGGAAACGGCGGTTGATCGTGCCGGGCACGCCGCGCGGTGTACCCCGGGAAAAGGACCGCCGCCTCGTTCAGCCACCGTTTCCAATAAAAAAGCGCCGGCCACGGCCGGCGCTCAACAGAGGCGGTTTCAGCTCAGAGCGCGCTGGTGTTGTGGCAAGCCGCGCCGCAGGGGTGGGTATAGGGGATCGGCATGGCCTTGCCAGGCTCCACGCCCTTGACACCAATGTTGCTCTTCAGCGGCACGTCGTACAGGTGCGAGGTGATGTCGTTCAGCCAGTAGTTCTTGCCGTCCTTGCCCATCATGCCCTTGCCGAACCCGGCGCCGGTCTGCATGGTCTTGGTGTCGTGGCAGTTGGAGCAGGTGATCTTGTCCGGCGCCACGGTGCACTTGGTCTTGTCCATCACATGCTTGCCCATGTCGTCCCGGTCCTTGTGGCAGGAGGTGCAGGCCGCGGGTGAGTTGGCATCCGCCCGCATCTGGTGCGCGAACCTGGCCTTGCCGTGGGGGCTGTGACAATCCGAGCAGGCCACCAGGTGGTTGCCGTTGCGGTGCTTCGACGACTTGATGAAATCCGTGTACTGCTGGTGATGGGACTTGGAGTGAATCCCATCCGCCCAGTAGTCCTTGGCCGCCGGACCTTCACGCGTGGTGTACTGGTTCAGGAATGTGTTGCGGCTGGTGCCGGGCAGCATCATTTTCCACTCGGCATTGACCGTCTGGTCATTCTTGAGGTGTCCCTGGGGTCGATCATGGCACTGGCCGCAGATCATCGACTCGCGCTCGGCGGACAACTTGTCGGGGCTGACGATGCTGGCCGACTTGGTGCCCTTCCTGGCCTTCACATGCACCGAACCCGGACCGTGACAGGTCTCGCAGCCCATGTTGATCTCGTTCTTCTTGCCGTCGCCGTCGATGTCCAGTTCACCGTCGATGTCGTTGGCGGAACCGGCGATGTAGTCGCCCTCGGCGGTCTTGGTCAACGTATAGCCGTTGTAGTGGCAGCTGGCGCATTCCTTGTCGAAGGACTTGGCCTGGGGCGGGTTGGCGAGCTTCTTGGTCTCTTCATTGAACAACCAGTCGGCGTGGTAGTCGCGCCATTGCTTGCGGCCGCGGTCAGCGTAGCTGTTGTCGCCATTCTGGTTGAACTGCACGAAGGGGAACAGGTTCTTGCCGACACGGTAGAGATAGCGCTGCTTGTAGAGACCGCCGCCGTAGGCCAGTTCGACCGGGTAGACGCGCGGCGCATCGCTCGGGTCCTTGGCGTTTTCGGTACGGAATTTCAGTGCGCCGTCGCTGTCCTTGAAGAAGCTGGCGGTGAAACTGACCGTCGTGGCATCGGCGGGCTCCTTGTCGCTGATCTGGTATTTGTCGAAGCCGCGCGTCTTGTCATAGCCATGAAACCAGAACTTGGCGCCGGCCATGAGTTTGTTCAGGCCCCTGTTGTAGTCCGGGAAGCGCGAGAAGTCCTGCAGCTTGCTGGGCTTGCCGATGACCTGGATGCCGAGCCGGTGCAGGGTCTTGGTGAAGTGCTCCTGCTCGTCGTGGCATTCCAGGCATTTGGTGGTACCGGTGTAAGTGGCGCCGGCCGGAATGTTGCCGGAGACCCGGATGTTCACCGGCGCGGCGGCCAGTTCGGCGCTGCTCATGGACTTGCGCGACTTGTCGCCGCCGGGGAGATAGGTGGCGTCCGCGGGTTCCACATAGAGGAAATATTTTCCACCGGGTACGTCGGTCACGCTGAACTCGCCGTTGTCGCCGCTCTTGCCCTTCAGGTAACGGTCGCGATTGGCCGCCAGGTTGTCCTCCAGGGGCTCGTCGTTCCTGGCGTCTTTCTTGATCTCGATGGGCGTCTTGCCCATCGCCGCCACATCGGTGGAAGGGATCAGCCAGACCGTGGCGTTGGCCACCTTGTGTCCATCCCTATCCTCGACCGTCCCCTTGACCGTGGCATCCGCCATCTTGGCGCCAGCCCCGGTACAACCGTAGATCAGAGCGGCCGCTCCCAGGGCCAGCAGGCCCCATGTCCATGCCTTTTGCATCGTCGTCTCCTCGAACAAAACGCCCGGGAAAATCCCGGCGGCGCATCCTGATCTTTGTGCCGGCGATATTAGTATCGGTTTTCGATATTGTTAAACGATATTTGCTTGTTCAAACAGCGACATCTTCTTGTCCGGGTGACTGTCCCGGAGTGGACGAGGAGGCGCGGCCCAATCCACTACAATGGCGAGGCTTTTCACCATTCCTGCCATGAAAGATCGCAATTTATTCGGTGGCCTGGTCCGCCTGCACATCCTGCACCACGCCAGCCATGGGCCGGTCTTCGGACTCGGCATCATGGAAGAGTTGGGGCGCCACGGTTACAAGCTCAGCGCCGGAACGCTCTATCCCATCCTGCATGGCATGGAAAAGGCGGGGTATCTGGTATCCAGCAACGAACGGGTCGCGGGCCGCAACCGGCGCTTCTATACCGCCACGGAGAGCGGGCGACTCACCCTTCAGATCGGCAAGGACCGGGTGCGCGAATTACTGCTCGAACTGATCGAGGAAGACGACGCGTAGCTCAAACCTTATCCACCGCCGCGCCACGCGCGGCAACCGAGACCGCGCGGTCGATGCGGGCATCGCCCTTCCGATAGCGCTCGTTGCGACCATGAGCGTGGGCGGAGCCCAGACGCTCGGGGTCGTTGTCCAGGCCGGTGACAGTCCAACCGTAGCCGGCGGCGAAGTGGCCGGTGAACCAGCCGGTGCCGCAACCGACATCGAGCAAGCTTTCACTGTGTTGCAGCGCGAGCTGGCGTTGCAGCCGGCGGAATTCGGTTTCGCCGATCCAGCGTTTGCGCGGGGTGTCATACCAGGCGTCGTACTCCGCCGGAGTCATGCCGCGATCCGGCGCCAGGCGGCGATCAGGTCGGCGGCGGAATACAGCAGCCCACGGCGGTGATCCTCCCGCAAGGCGCGCGTGACGCCGTGCAGCGCCAGATTGTTGACCTCGGTGGCACAGCCGGTGAAAACAATGGCGTCTGGCCGCGCGCCGCTCAGCGCCGCCTTCGCGAGGCGGCCGTAGACATGGTCAGAGGACGGGTTGCCGTAATGCCCGCGCGGGAAGGGCAGCATGGCTTCTACCACGCGCGGGTCGATGGGCGTGATCGCGTTGTAGTCGAGGTAGGTCGGTTCATGGTCGGGTCAGGTCGGGATGCGGGAACGTTGGATGTGGCGTCCATCGCGGTAGATGCGCAGCTCGCCCAGCGCGAAAGGCGTCCTGCAGGCGTGATGGCTCAAGGGCTCGGTGGCGATCGCGTGCTCACCGTCGGACGAGAGAAAATTGAACGGGCCGAGTCGGGCGACATCCGCATCCGTGCGGGCCAAACCGGCGACCGACCGCCATCATCATTCCGAACAACCAAGTAGCTTGGGTTCATGGCCTCCTCCTCTACAGAACGCTCTTGAACAGGATGTAGGTAGCCACCACCACCAGGAACCAGGCGAAGCCCTTCTTCAGGGCGGCCTGGGAAATCCGCGCGGCGAGATGGGAACCGATGAAGCTGCCCGCCACCGTGACGGCGGTGAACGCCCCCATCAGGGCGTAGTCGATGGGCACGCCCCCCATGTAGCCGACGAAGCCGGCATAGGATTTGGCGGCGACGATGGCCAGGGAAGTGCCCACCGCCTGCTTCATGGGCAAGCCGGAGAGCAGCACCAGGGCGGGCACGATGAGAAAACCGCCGCCGACGCCGACCAGGCCGGTGAGCACGCCGACGCCGATGCCGTGCAGGGCGATGTGGCTCATGCAGGGAGAGAAGAAATCGTGGCAACCGCCGAGGGCCGCCGCGCCGCCGCCGACCGGCACCACTCCGCCAGCCGGGGCAGGCGGCGGCGTGACGGGCCGCAACATGCGCCAGGCGGCGGCGTACATCACCAGGGCGAACAGACCCAGTTGCGCCACCACCGGCGTCAGCAACCCCAGTCGGGCGCCCGCGAAAGTCCCCGCCACGCCGAAGATGCCGAACACCAACGCCACATGTGGCGACACGTTGCCGCGCCGCCAGTGGTCGACGGCCGCCAGCATCGCGGTGACGCCCACCACGCCCAGGCTCATGGCGATGGCCGATTTCGGCTCGACATGTAGCAGATACATCAGCGCCGGCAGCGCGATGATGGAACCGCCGCTGCCGAAGAGGCCCAACACCATGCCGGTGGCCAGGCCGGCCAGAATCGCGAACAGGTCCATATCGCCTCCAATCCACTATTCTAGAGAACGCTTGAATAGTGGGAACGGCATGAACTTCTGTCAACAATTAATTTGGGCTCTTTATCCGCTAACGGCTGATGCGACAGAAAACGCCCGCGGGCGTGGCCTCCCCCTTTTTCAAAGGGGGAATGAGGGGGATTTGGCGACGTTTCCTTGGGCGGCCGTCCCAGAAATCCCCCCTAACCCCCCTTTGATAAAGGGGGGAACCACCGCACCAAGCGTATCCGATGGTGCGCGCGGCGCACCCTACAAGGGCTTGGCCGAGCGAGAAAGCACGCCTAAGACTCCCGCGATCCGTTCTCGACGGGCCGGCTTTCCGCCTTCCACTCGGGAAAGCCGTCTTCCAGGCGGCGCGCCTGATAACCGGCTTCACGCAGCCGGGCCACGGCCTCGAACGCCAGCATGCAGTAGGGGCCGCGGCAATAGGCGACGATCTCCTGGCCGCGCGGCAGGGTGTCCAGATGCAGCGGCAGTTCATCCACCGGGATGTTGACCGCGCCGGGGATATGGCCCGCCTGGTATTCCACGGCGGGGCGCACGTCGATGACCATGGTTTCGCCCAGTTTGACCCGGGCCAGCAGTTCATCGCGCCCCACCGGAGTGAGTGAATCGCGGGGGTCGAAGTGCTCGCGCACGATGCGCTCCACCTCGGCCAGATGCTTTTCCGCGATGCGGCTGATGCAGCCCAGCAAGGTCGGAATCTGGTCGTCCGAGAGGCGGTAGATCACCTGCAAGCCTTCCTTGCGGGATTCGGCCAGGCCGGAGTCGCGCAGGATCTGGAGGTGGTGCGAGGTATTGGCCACCGACATGCCGGTGGCCTGTGCCAGGGCGTCCACGCTCTTCTCGCCCTGGGCCATCGTCTCCAGCAATTCCAGGCGATTCGGGCTGGCCAACGACTTGGCGACACGGGCGAATTGCTCGAACAGTTTTTTCTTGGGGCTCATGGCCCGGATTATCCCGGAAATGGATCGCGTGAAGGCTGGAATCCCTGGCGACCCACATGATTCGATGGTATGTTCAAGCTATCGTTTGAAT
>CAZONS010000241.1:0-5756 GCA_964581195.1 uncultured Thiobacillus sp.
TCTGCCGTCGACAGCAGCGGCAATCCGGTTCCCAACGCGCCGATCTCGCTGACCTTCAGCGCCAGGGGCAGCGGCGCCGCCGCCTTGAATGCCACCGTGGGCACCACCAACGCCCAGGGTCTGGTGGTGGTGACCTATACCGCGGGCGCCACCACGGGGACGGACAAGATTAGCGCAAGCAGCGGATCGATCAGTACCGGCACCCTTGCCAGCCCCGATGCCAGCATCGCGGTCAGCCCCACTTATGCCGTGGTGGGTTCGGTTAGCACCAGTGCCGCGAACGCCAGTATTCCAGTAGGAGATGAGTCGCTACTAACGCCTGTCACACCCGGCTCCACCCTGGTCCGCGCCACCGTGCTCGACACCGCCGGACAACCCATCGTGGGTTATTCGGTCAGCTTCACTACCACGGCTGGCACGCTAAATGACAATGGCTCGGCGGTTTCGACCATGACCGCGACCACCGATGCCAACGGCATCGCCAGCGTCACCCTGACCGCCGGCAAGACGCGCATGACCGCACAGGTCAGCGCTTCCGCGGGTGGCTTCACGAATGCGACCAGTGTCAGCTTCACCGCCGCCGCCGCGGCAACGGTCAGCCTCAGCGCCGCGCCGACCACCGTTCGGCCGAGTGGCAGTTCCAATATCTATGCCCTGGTGACTGATGTGCTCGGCAATCCCGTCGTGGGCGAGACGGTGACCTTCAGTATTCCCACGCGTAACAGCGGCCTGCCGGGCTTTAATACGGTTACCGCCGTCACCAATCAGAATGGCCTGGCCAGCGTGGTGTACATGGCGGGCGCGAGTACGGGCACTGACCAGGTGAACGCCATCACCAGCAACGGCAAGACGCCAACTTCCCCACTCAGCCTTACTGTCAGCGACACCACGCCGGTCGTGGCCAGCGTGACCCTGACGGCCGGCGCGACGACTGTTCAAGCCGGTGGCAGCGTCATCACCTTGCGCGCACAGGTGCTCGACATTACCGGCGCGGCCGCCGCCGGCATCTCGGTTACCTTCACCTCCAGCGCCGGCACGGTCGGCGCGTCAACCGCGGTGACCACCGATAGCAACGGCTATGCGGAAACCACGCTTGCCAGCCCGGACCGCGTCGGCACGATCACTGCGATCGCCAATGCCTCTGGCTTCCTCTCCAGCCAGGACATCAGCGTCGTAGCCGGCAATGCCGATAACACGAAGTTCGCGCTGTCGATCAGCCCTGGCAAGGTCATCGCGGGTGGAACCGCCACCATGACCGCCATCGTGCTGGACGCCAAGAACAATCCCGTGGTCGGGCAGACCGTCTCGTTCGCATTCAAGACCAGCGGGAACAAGACCGGGGGCAGCATTTCGCCGCTGACCAGTCTGACCAATGTCAACGGCATCGCAACCGCCACCTATACCGGCGGCAACGTGGCCGAGACCGACACCCTTCTTGCGGTGTTGACGACGGGCGACAGCAAGGAGGCTACAGTGGAGGTGACCGGCGGCGCCCTGAGCGCGCTGGCCATTGGCACCAGTCGGACTTCCGTCAAATCCGACAACAGCGAAGCGGCGACCATCACGGTCACCGCCCTCTCCTCGCAGAACGTGGTCGTGCCCGGCGTCACCGTGTCCTTCTCGGCTGCGGGGGGACAACTGAACGCGGCGCAAGTCGTCACCGATGCCAGTGGCAAGGCCACCGTCAGTTTCACCTCCGGTACCCAGGACAAGAGCAACCGTACGGTCGTCATCACAGCATCCGCCGCGAACGTGGATGATGTGCAGATCCCCATCCAGGTGGTCGATTCGACCGTCCTGCTGGAATCGACCGCGACGACACTGACGGCGAGTTCGGGTTCGGCGACGATCACCGTGACGGCACGGGATGCCGGCGGCATCGGTGTCTACAACGTGCCGGTGACGTTCAGCCAGAGCGTGGCCGACGCGCTGACGATCACGGCCCTGGCCGGTTATACCGACGTGAATGGTGGCTTCATCACCGATGCCAACGGTCAGTTCAAGGCCACCGTGGCGGGTAATGCCGCCAATACGGTGACATTGACGGCCACCGCGCTCGGCGCGTCCGCGTCGCAGACCTTCACCGTGCTGCCGGGCACGACCTTCGCCATCACCGCGCCCGCGGTGGATCCGGCGGCGCTGACCACGGCAGGTAGCTTGGCCTTCACGGTCAATGCCCCCACCCAGACCAGTGTCCGTTTCGCGACTTCGATTGGCGGCTGGACCGGGGCCTGTGCCGAAGGGGGGGGCACCCCCAGTGTCTGTACCGTGTCTGTGGTGGCGGGTAGCGCCAGTGCCAGCCTGTCCTCCACCCTCACCGGTACCGCCAACATCCAGGTGGACGGCCTCGATGGCACGGGCGCGGTGACCGGCACGGATACCCATACCGTCTACATCACCGCGACCACATCGGCGAGCATTTCCCTGCAGGGCTCGTCCTCCAATGTCCAGCCCAGCACGGGCGGCACCGCCAATACGGTGACCCTGATCGCCACGGTGCGTGATGCCAGCGGTCAGCCGGTGGGGAACGTGCCGGTGGCGTTCAGCATCCTCAATACCACGGGTGGTGGCGAGACCATCACGCCGGTGATCAAGCTGTCCTCCAATGGCACGAACTCGACCGACCCCCTGGGTCAGGCGCGAGCCATCTTCACCGCCGGCTCGCTGCCTTCCGGGCAATCCTCGGCCAGCATTCAGGTGAGCGCCAAGACGCTGGACAGCAACAAGACCGCGACCTTCAACATCGTGGTCGGTGGCAGTGCCGGTTCGGTGGTGATCGGAAGGGCGACACACATCACGGATACCGGTTCGGTGACGCAATACACACTGCCGATGTCCGTGCTGGTGGCCGACGCCAATGGCAACCCGGTACCCGCCGGGACCGTCGTCAGCCTGAGTGCCTGGCCCGCGTCTTATACCCTGGGCAGTTGGAGGCCGCTGGATACTGCCGGTGGCAGCAACTGCGTGCCGACCTCCGGGCCCGATCTGGCGATCGGCGCCGACGCCAATGGCGATGGCATCGAGGACAACGACTACCAGTACGCCTTCACGACCCTCGCCAATGAGGACGTCAACGAGAACCTGATCCTCGACACCGGCGAGGACGTGAATACCGACGGTACCCTGACGCCACCCAATTCGGCAGCGGGCACCCTGCCGGCCTCGGTGGTGACCGACGCCAACGGCGTGGCCAACTTCAACCTGATCTATCTCAAGCAGTACGCGGTCTGGGTGAGTGTCAGGGTACGCGCGAGCACGCTGGTGCAGGGTACCGAGGCCAACAGCCAGGTGAACTTCACGCTGCCGGCGCTGAGGACGGACGCGGATGCCTGCATCCTGTCGGATTCGCCCTTCTCGCCGTACGAATGAGGCAATAGGTAGCGCGGGCACTCCGTACCCCGAGGCAGCAAGACGACGTCTCCTTCATGGAGGCGTTGTCATTTTCAGACCCGGTGTTCCACCCTGATGGGGAACCCGAATTTGTTGAGGCGACTCATGTACAAGAACTCGTTGATCCTGGTCATGTTGGCATTGGCCCTGACCGCCTGCGGCAAGAAGGAACAGGAAGAACAGCAGACGCAATTACGCATGCAGGCCGATCAGGCCCGCCTGGACCTGCAGAGGAAAGCCGACGAACTGGCCCGCAACCCGCCTCCGGAACTGATCCAGGCCGCCCGGGAACAAGCCGCGAAAGAAGCGCGGTAGGTCGGAAAAGCCGGCATCTTCTTGCCGGCCCCTTCCGACACATTCGGTGGAAGGCGCGGTAAGGCCGCTCTTTCACCCGACAGGTCAGGCCGTGCCTACAGCACCATCGCCTCAGCACACCAGCCCATGTAAATCGCACAGCTGCCGCTTCAGCAAGGCAAGACCGATCCAGAGGCCAAACAGCAGGACGAACGCGAGTATCGGCACCCGGCTATCGGTGATGAAGCGTGGGGTGAGCAGGCGCGCCAGGCGGATCACCGGCGCGGTGACGGTTTCCAGGATTTTGTAGAACAGGTTGGCGTGGCGTTGTTCTCCCGCCAACAGGGCCAGCAGACCCTGGCCGATCAGGGCATAGCCGGCGACTTCGATCAGCGCGCGGGCGGCGGTGACCAGGAAGAGATCAATGGTCAAGACGGTTACACGCGGGTTCGTTCGTCAGACTCAAACCCGGTAGGGCGTCAACACGAAAGAAAATGATTCCACAGGGAAGCCGTCCGTATTGCGCGTCACCAGGATCAGGCCATGATGCAGCGCCAGCGCGGCCTGTAGGGCGTCGGGTAGTTTCCAGCGGTGCGCGCGGCGTAGTGATGCAGCCAAATCCGCCACCTCCCGATCGATGCTCAGCAGCGCCATTCTGTCCAGCAGGCTGGCGGGCAGCGGGCGGGCCGCATCGTCAAACCCCGTGAGTACTTCGGCGCGGGTGATGGCGGAGATCGCGAGCGCGCGCCAATGTTCGCGGATGAAGGCGGTCGCGGGGTCGATGCCGGTGAAATGGTCGATCACGATGACCGAATCCAGCAGGTACTTCATCGTGTCCACGCGTCACGGAGCTGGCGCTGCCAGTTCATGCCATCGCCTTGAGGCCAGCAGCCTGTGGTGCGAGCCAGCAGTTCATCGACTTCCCCGCCGCCGAACTCCTGCGTCGAACGCAACAAGCGCACCGCTTCTCGAACCACTTCGGTCATGGGCAGATTGCGCATGGCGGCTTGCCGGTCGAGCCAGTCCTTGTCACTTTCATCGAGACTGATGACGGTGCGGATCATGAGGCACTCCGATATCGTATGGTTCGTTGATGATATCACTCGGGTAGACCGGAGTGCGGACAGTCCCGGCTTTGGCCGAGGGTGCCTGCTGTCCGGGTTGCCATTGAGCCAAGCAGACTGTAGCGCAGGCTTCCAGCCTGCTCGCTGCCGTGACGAGTGAGCAGGCTGGAAGCCTGCGCTACATGGGCGGTGACGAGACTTGTTCACGGATGTGGTCCGGTGTGCGCCGGCGACGCTCGCCAGCCTTGTCCTGGGCCATCTTGTCGTTTACATTCAGGCCCATGCGCGAAACCTTTCATCCCGTCTCGCTTAGCTTTCTCATGCGGCATGCCATTCGGCCACCGCTGCCCCGGCGCGGGCTCTGATTACTCTCCCCCCTCGCATTACCCCTATTCGTTATCCGTCGACACCCGCTACCTGGGCGGGTGAACCCTTGGAGTAGGTCATGAACGACAGATTAGTCATATTCGATACCACCTTGCGCGACGGCGAGCAGAGCCCCGGCGCCGCCATGACCAAGGACGAGAAGATCCGCATCGCGCGGCAGCTGGAACGCCTCGGCGTGGATGTCATCGAGGCGGGGTTCGCCGCCGCCAGCCCCGGGGATGCCGAGGCGATCAAGAGCATCGCCACGATCATCAAGGATTCGACCGTGTGCTCGCTCGCGCGCGCCAACGAGCGTGATGTGCGCGCCGCCGGCGAGGCGATCCGTCCCGCCGCTTCCGGTCGTATCCACACGTTCATCGCCACCAGCCCCATCCACATGGAAAAGAAGCTGCGCATGCAGCCCGACCAGGTGGTGGAGGCAGCGGTGAAGGCGGTGAAGATGGCGCTGGAATACACCGACAACGTCGAGTTCTCGGCCGAGGACGCGGTGCGTTCGGAGATGGATTTCCTCTGCGGCGTGTTCGAGGCGGTGATCGACGCCGGTGCCCGGACGATCAATGTGCCGGATACCGTCGGCTACAGCATCCCGGCGCTGTGGGGCGAGCGGATCAGGCAGTTGAT
>CAZONS010000242.1:0-5725 GCA_964581195.1 uncultured Thiobacillus sp.
GCCTTGACATGCCCCGCCGCGAGGTCCACCACATGAATGTAGTCGCGCACGCCGGTGCCGTCGGGGGTGGGATAGTCGTTGCCCCAGACGTTGAGATGATCGCGTCGACCGACCGCGACCTGGGCGATGTAGGGCATCAGGTTGTTGGGGATGCCGCGCGGGTCCTCGCCGATGCGGCCGCTCTCGTGGGCGCCCACCGGATTGAAGTAGCGCAGCAGGGCGACCCGCCATTCCGGATCGGAAAGGGCGAGGTCGCCGAGGATCTGCTCGACGATGAGCTTGCCACGACCATAGGGATTGGTAGTGGCGCCCACCGGAAAATCCTCGCGGATCGGCACCGAGGCGGGGTCGCCGTAGACGGTGGCGGAGGAACTGAACACGATGGTCTTCACCCCGGCCGCCTGCATGGCCTCGAACAGGGTGACGCTGCCGGCGACGTTGTTGTCGTAATACAGCAGGGGTTGTTCCACCGATTCACCCACCGCCTTGAGGCCGGCGAAGTGGATCACGGCATCGATGGCATGTTCCTGGAACACGGCGTCGAGCGCGTCGCGGTCGCGGATGTCGGCCACCACGAATGGAAAGGCGCGACCGGAGAGTTCGCGCACCCGATGCAACGCCTCCGCGCTGCTGTTGCAGAGGTTGTCGACCACGACGATGTCGTGGCCGGCGGCGAGGAATTCCAGGCAGGCATGCGTGCCGATGTAGCCGGCGCCGCCCGTGATGAGAATGGTCTGTTTCATGTTTTTCGTATCGTTTACCAGAATTGCCAGGCACCGGTTTGCACGACCCAGACACCGAGCACCAGATTGGTGGTGGCGTGCGCGACGATAGGCGCCCAGAGGTTGCCATGGCGCCGATACAGCCAGGCATAGGCGAGACCGGCCAGAAAGCCGGCGAACCAGAGGCTGTGCTCGACACCGAACAGGAGACTGGAGACGAGGATGGCGCGCAAGCCCACCTCCGTCGCCGCCACGGAGAGGAAATCCTGACGTTCGACCCAGCGCAGCAGGAAGGAACGCCAGAACAGTTCTTCCATCAGCGGCACCACCAGGGCGGCACCGGCCAGACGAACGGCGACCAGCATCCAGTCGAGGCCGCCATCCGGCCGGCGCGGATCGTAACCGCCGGTGCCACCGAGATCGAACCAGCCCCAGTCGAGGTTGATCCAGAGCGCGAACACCCCGAGGCCCAGCAGCAGCGAGACCAACAGGGACCGAGGCCCGGGACGGACCAGCAGTTCTCGGTACTCGCCCCGGAAATGCCAGAGCGCGATCGACACCGCCGCCACCTTGACCGGGTAGAGCCAGCGTACATCGAAACCGTCGCCGCCCCACGCCCGTCCCGCCTGCTCCACGGCAAGAAAGGCCATGTAGACGGCGAAGGGAACGACGCGGGCGAGCAGCGGCCGGTCCATGGCCTTCTCCCGGCGTGGATGGGTTTACTTGAGGCCGGAGAGCGCCTTGTCGAACACGTTCTGCGCCGCCGGCTCATCCTTCGGCGCGCTCACCGCATGCGCGGCACCCGCGGTCTTGGCCTCGGCGTAAGGCGCGACGTATTCTATCTTGGCCGCGGCGCGCAGTTTGTCGAGTTCCGCCTGCGCCAGTTCGCGCCGCTTCGCGACCAGCAGTTGACGCTCGATGGCGGGTTTGGCCTGGTCCAGGGTCAACGGCTGGCTCTGCGAGCCGGTGATCGCCAGGATGCTGATCTGCCTCGGGCCTTCCAGGGTGATGGCCTGACCATCCTTGAGCGGATGCAGCCTGCCCAGCAATTCCGGCGGCAACTGCTCGGCGGCCTTGACCGACTGGGTGCCGCGCGCCGGGATGTTCTGCGATTTCAGCCACTGCGCCAGATCATTGAGGTTGGTGCCGTTGCCCAGACGGGCCTTCACCGCGTCGACGCTTTCCGGGCCGACCTGGATCATGACTTCCTGCAGGCGATAGATGCGCCGCTCGCCGAACATCTCCGGATGCCTGTCGTAATAGTCGGAAATCTCGGCATCGCTGGCCTTGGCCGCGTTCACCGTCAGTTTCTCCACCAGCGCCTGGGCGAGCACCTGGCGTTCCGCCGCCTGGAGGGCGCGGATCACGTCGGGGTCCTTGTCCAGGCCGGTTTTCTTCGCCTGCTGCGCGAGCAGACGCTGCTCCAGCAGGATATTGAGCACCCGGTTGGCCGCGTCCTGGGCTTCGGCGGGGTTGGTCACGCCCGCTTTCGTCAACTCGGACTCGATCAGACGGGCTTCGATCGCATCGCCATTCACCTTCGCGGCCAGGGGACCGGCGCTGGCGTTCATGCCTTGCTTCTCGCCGCAACCGGCCAGGGCAAGGGTCAGGGCGGCCAACAACACGGACAACTTCTTCAATTGGGGATGCATCGTTCCGGACCTCTCAGTTTTCAGGATTACAGGATGTTCATCGCGCGAGCGCGGATTATGGTCGCGCGCGCCGTGCCGGCTCAAGTGAATGTCGGGTGACGGCGGGAATCCGCACCCGTTCCGAGCTACACGACGGCGCCGCGAAACGACTCGATGATGGGATGCAGTGCGTCGTGCTTGAGCTTCAACGCGGCCTGGTTCACCACCAGGCGGGAACTGATCGGCATGATCTCCTCGACCGCCTCGAGATGGTTGGCCTTGAGGGTGCCGCCGGTGGACACCAGATCGACGATGACATCCGCGAGACCGACCAGAGGGGCCAGTTCCATCGAGCCATAGAGCTTGATCAGGTCGACATGCACACCCTTTTCCGCGAAGTGCAGGCGCGCGGTATTCACGTACTTGGTCGCCACCCGCAGGCGGGCGCCGCGCCGCACGGCGGCCTGGTAGTCGAAGCCCACCCGGGTCGCCACCATCATGCGGCACTTGGCGATATTGAGATCGACCGGCTGGTAGACCCCTTCGCCGCCATGCTCGATCAGGACGTCCTTGCCGGCGATGCCGAGATCGGCGGCGCCATGCTGGACATAGGTGGGCACATCGCTGGCGCGGACGATGATCAGGCGGACATCCGGCCGGTTGGTACCGATGATCAGCTTGCGCGAGGATTCCGGGCTCTCGCTCGGGGTGATTCCCGCCGCGGCCAGCAGCGGCAGGGTTTCTTCGAAGATGCGTCCCTTGGACAGGGCGAGGGTGATTTGAGTCATGGGGTTCAGAACCAAAGTGAGCGGGGGGCGGTGATTACCAAACGGCACCGGCAAAGTTGTCTCGAATGCGTCGATCCCGTGTGACCAGCAGCGCGCTTTCATGCATGGCCTGGGCGGTGATCAGTCGATCAAAGGCATCGCGTGTCCAGCGCAGGGAACGGGCACCGGCAACGACACGGGAAAAGGGGGTGGCACTGACGCCCAGACCGAACTCGCTCGCCAGCGTGCCGATCACCTGTGACGGGTCATCGCGAAAACGGCCGATCTCCACCAGGTACTGTATCTCCAGTTCCACCATGGGCGAGACTTCCAGCGAGCCCGCCTCGATGGCGGCGCGCGCGGTCTGACTCAGCAGCCCCGTTTCTCCGTCGTACAACCAAAGCGCGACATGGGTGTCCAGATGCGTGAGGGGCGCCGAAGTCATGCTTCGCGCCTGTCGAGATTCTCCATTTCGCGCCATTCACAGACATTGAGCTCGGCCAACTCTTCCGGGTTGCCGATGATCGCATTGCGGCGCGGCAACTTGTTCCACTCCAGCTTTGGCTTTTCCGGCGTGAGCAGCAGGTGACGGCCATTGCGCTCGATCACCACCGGCTCGCCCGTTTCCAGGACTTGATCGGCGAGTTGGAAGATATTCTGACGCAGGGCGGTGAGAGTGACGGTTTGCATGATGGACGGCGGGTCATGTACGTGTGTCGATCATAGTAGGTACATGACCCTCTGCCGGTCAACCAAACAGCAACGCGTTCACCCGCTTCACGAACCCCGCGGGATCACTGAGCTGGCCGCCGTCGAGCAGCACCGCCTGGTCCAGCAGCAGACCGGCCAGTTCGTCGAAACGCTCGCCCTCCTCGGCTTCCATGCGCTTGAGCAAGGGGTGGCCGAGGTTCACCTCCAGGATGGGCTGGGTTTCCGGCACGGCCTGGCCCATCTGCTTCAGCATCCGGGTCAGGTTGGCGTTCATGTCGCCCTCGTCGGCGACCAGACAGGCGGGGGAATCGACCAGGCGCTGGCTGGCGCGGGCATCCTTGGCGCGGCCTTCCAGGGCCTTTTTCAGGCGTTCCAGGAAAGGTTTGACTTCTTCTTCCTTCGGCGCCTCGACCGGCTCCTCGCCTTCGGTCTCGATGGCGGAGAGATCGACCTGGCCACGGGCCACCGACACCAGCGACTTGCCCTCGAACTCGAACAGATTGGACACTACCCACTCGTCGACGCGATCGGTCAGCAGCAGCACTTCCACGCCTTTCTTGCGGAACACTTCCAGATGCGGGCTGGCCTTGGCCGCGGCCAGGGTATCGGCGGTGAGATAGTAGATCTTGTCCTGCCCCGCCTTGACCCGCGCCAGATAGTCGGCGAGACCGACGCTCTCCTCCTCGCTCTGGGTGGAGCGGAAACGCAGCAATTTGGCGATGCGCTCCTTGTTGGCGTTGTCCTCGCCGACGCCTTCCTTCAGGACCTTGCCGAAGTGCTCCCACACCTTCGCGTAATCGTCCTTGCGGTTCTCCGCGATGTCGTCGAGCAGGTCCAGGGTCTTGCGCACGCAACCATTGCGGATCATCTCCATGTCGCGCGTCTCCTGCAGGATTTCCCGCGAGACGTTGAGCGGCAGGTCGGCGGCGTCGATGACGCCACGGACGAAGCGCAGGTAGGCCGGCATCAGCTTGCGGGCGTCTTCCATGATGAACACGCGCTTGACGTAGAGCTTGACCCCGGTCTTGGCATCGCGGTCCCAGAGGTCGAACGGCGCGTGCGCCGGCACATAGAGCAGCGCGGTGTAGTCCTGGCGGCCCTCGACCTTGACGTGGGTCCAGGCCAGCGGGTCTTCGTAGTCGTGGCCGACATGCTTGTAGAAGGCCTTGTATTCGTCTTCCGTGATGTCGCTCTTGGCGCGCGCCCACAGCGCGTTGGCGCGGTTGACGGTCTCGTGCTCGCCAGCGTTTTCCCCACCCTCGGCGGTGAACTCGACGGGAATGGCGATGTGATCGGAGTACTCGCGAATCACCGACTTGATCCGCCAGTCATCGAGGAACTCGGCTTCATCGTCACGCAGGTGCAGCACGATCTCGGTGCCACGCTCGGCTTTATCGATGGTTTCCAGGGTGTACTCGCCGGCGGCGTCGCCCAGCATCGAGCATTCCCAGCGCACGCCATGCTCCCGGGTCAGTCCGGCGCGACGGGTGGTCAGGGTGACACGGTCGGCGACGATGAAACTGGAGTAGAAACCGACCCCGAACTGGCCGATCAGCTGGGCGTCCTTCTTCTGGTCGCCGCTCAGTTTGCCGAAGAACTCCTTGGTGCCGGATTTGGCGATGGTGCCGATGTGCTCGATCACCTCCTGGCGATTCATGCCGATGCCATTGTCGCGGATGGTGATGGTTTTCGCTTCCTTGTCGACGCTCACCCGGATCTTCAGCTCGGCGTCGCTCTCGAACAGGGCCGGATCGGACAGCGCCTCGAAGCGCAGCTTGTCGGCGGCATCGCTGGCATTGGAAATCAGCTCACGCAGGAAGATTTCCTTGTGGCTGTAAAGGGAGTGGATCATGAGGTGCAGCAACTGCTTCACCTCGGCCTGGAATCCCAAGGT
>CAZONS010000243.1:0-5711 GCA_964581195.1 uncultured Thiobacillus sp.
CTTCCCCACGTCGAACTCTGTCCGGAAGGCGCCGTCATCGACGCCCAGAAGGGGGTGTCCATCTGCGACCTCCTTCTGGAGAACCACATCGACATCGAGCACGCCTGCGAGAAGTCCTGCGCCTGCACCACCTGCCATGTGGTCGTGCGCGAGGGATACGAGAGCCTTTCCGAGGCCACCGAGCTGGAGGACGACCTGCTCGACAAGGCCTGGGGGCTGGAACCCACCTCGCGGCTGTCCTGCCAGGCCCTGATGGGCCGTGAGGACGTGGTGGTGGAGATTCCCAAGTACACGATCAACATGGTGAAGGAGGGTCATTGAAATGAAATGGACCGATACCCTGGACATCGCCATCGCCCTGGCGGAACACCACCCGGACGTGGACCCGCGCTACGTGCGCTTCACCGACCTGCATCGCTGGGTGATGGAACTGGAGGAGTTCTCCGACGACGCCAATCGCTCCGGTGAAAAGATACTCGAAGCCATCCAGATGGCCTGGATTGAGGAAATGGATTGAAAGCCTTTCCGGCCATTCTGACGCTGGCACTGCTGCCCTTGGTCGCCCAGGCCGAAGGTCTCGGTTTCAAGGGCGTCGAACTCGGCTCTCCGCTCGCCCGCGTCGCCAGCGACCCGCGCCACGCCTGTCGCGCGGTCAATACCCCGATCGGCGACACGATCTGCAGTCTGCGCAACGGGGAGCTGGAAACCATCGCCGGCGCGGCGGTCGTCTCGCTGTTCTACTTCTATGACGCCAGCCGGCTCAGCGGCATCCAGATCACCATCGCGGAAAAGGATTTCCAGCGCGTGGTCGATGCCCTCGCCGCCAAATACGGGGCCGGCGTCCTCGCCACGGAACAGGTGAAAAATCTCAAGGGCCAGGCGCATGAAAACCGCATTTGGCGCTGGCGCTACCCTGACGGCAGCCTCGAAGCGCAACGCTATGCCGGCCGCCTGGACAAATCCGTCATCCGCTACAACGACGACAGCGCCGCCACACGGGTGAAACAGCGCCGCGCCGCCGCCGCCAGGGATCCGCGCAAGGATTTGTAGGCTGGGTTGAGCGCGAGCGAAACCCCGCCTACCCAGTCGCCGATGTCGGCGGCCGCAAAGGCCGAAACCGTTTTCCCCGCTCGCGCAGGAATCGGGTGAAGAACTCGAACAACACCAGCCGCGTGGTCTGCACGTAGACCAGCAGGGTTTCCAGCACCAGGATGAACACATTGCCCAGGACCAGCATCGGCAGCTTGGCCAGGGGATGGTCGAGCCCGTCCGCCAGGGTCATGATGGCCAGCGACAAAGCGGCATGAGCAAGCGCGAAAGCGCCGACGCGCGCGAACGAGAGTGTATTCAGGGCGAGTTCGAACAGGGTGAGCAGCAGATGTCCGAGGGCGGCGGGCAGGGCGCCCGGGCGTCGCTCGATCAGCAGGCTGCCGACGACATACTGGAGCAGGCCCAGGGCGCAGACCCAGAGCAGTTCGGGCACGAACACGCCGGCCAGCGCGGCGACATAGATCAGCAGCACCGCGCCGTCCCGCCACAGCCAGGCGCGCAGTTCTCCGCGCCAGACCGCCGCCATCCCGGAGAAGCCCAGGCCGAGCAGCATCAGACCGGCACCGAACAGCAGGGGAACGGCCATCACCGCCAGCGGCTCGTCGAGTGGTTTCAGCCAGAGCGGCTGGAGCAGATCATCGATGCCGAACACCTCGCCGAACAGCAGACCGAAGCCCATCGCGGACACACCGCACGGGACGAGCATGCGGATGGCCGGCCAGCGCCGGGAGAGGAGGGCGGCAAACACCACGAGCATCAGACCATGGCCGACATCCGGGAACATGTAGCCGAACAGCAGGGGTACCACCACGGCAAGTAATCCGCTGGGATCCACCTCGCTGCCGCCGGGTGTGCCCCACATGCCCAGCAAGGGTTGAAACGGGCGCGCCCACCAGGCATCGAGCAGGGCCACCGGCGCGTCGCTGTCCGCCGGAGGTTCGGGAAAGCGCACGATCGCCGTGATCCCCGCATCGCGCAACACCTGCCGCAGCTGGTTCGGGTCGGCGCAGGTGGTCCAGCCGGTGACATGGCAGAGCTTGCGCTCGCCCGGTTTGTCCGAGGCATGTTCCAGATACCAGCGCAGGGTCTCCACATTGGCGACCGCCGCGGCCATCTCGGCGTCCTTGCGCAGGGCGCGCAACTGGTCGTCGTATTCCGTGATCCGGTGCGCCCGCAGCGCCAGTTGCGCCAGAAGAAGGTATTTCTGCTGCGCGGCATCGCCGAACAGCCAGTCCGGCAATCCCACCTGCTCACACGCGGCTTCCGATACCAGGCGACCGATCCGGTCACGCTGCTCCGGCGCGCCGATGAAATAGAGGAAATCATGCCGCGCCCCGTGGGCCAGCCGCTGGACCACGCCCTGCAGGTCCGGCGCCAGTTCCTGACCATGCGGGCAGACGAACAGGCATTTGCAGAGAAACCGGGTTTCCCGGAACACCCCCTCCAGATCCAGCCCCGCCGGGTGCGTCGCGCTCAGGAACTCGGCCAGCAGCAACAGTTGATCGTGTTCGACGGTTGCCTGCGCGAGGTGCTCGCGCGCGTAGTCCACCTGGTCGGCCCATGCGCGCAGGCGATGCAGGGCCTGGTTGGCGATATGGGTGGCGTCACCGACCAATGCCGTGGTGTGCGCATCACCGCTGGGCAGGTCGTCGCGATGCTCCGCCGCCAGCGCCTCGAAGCGGTCCAGAAAGAAACGCAGGTGATCGCGATCCAGCATTTCCTCGAGGCGCGGCGCCAGTTCCAGTTGCACCACGCCGGTGTCGGCCAGCGCGGCGGTGGCGCGCACCGTATGCTCGCGCGGTATGTAGGTCTCGAACCAGGTTGCCTGGGCAGGCCGAAGCGGCATCGTATCCCTCGTCTTCCATCGTTGGGCGCGGCCATGACCGCGCGCCGGTGGGCCGGATGGGGGCCATCATAGAGATATCCGGGATGTCGGAGCGTTTTACATGCGCGTCAGCCCCCCGGAACGGGGGATGGTACAGGGGGCATGCGGTCGCTATTGTGCGCGTGGCGGGTGCCGGGATCTGTGGCGAGTCGAGGACGGTGACCCACTTGATTCGTGCCGTGAATGTCGATTTTATTTACAGCGAATGGGTTTTCTTTTTTTCGTTATTCGTAGCCTGATGTTTTTCCTGGGGAAAATTTTTTGGCACAAAAACTGCGTCATGGCGGCTGAGTCTTGCCTGATAACCGAAGGAGTAATCATGAACTCCCCGATTCGCCCTCTTTTCGCGGCCGTCCTGTTCGCGGCCGTCCTGATTGCTCCCGCCGCCCATGCCGCGCTGATCGTGACCAGCCCGACCGGCGCCAGTGTCAGTGGTCAGCGGAATGACCCGGTGTCCCCTTCGATGGCGGTATCCGATGATGGTTCGGGGCCGGAGGTCGATCTCGCGAACATCGTGGCCTGGGATTTCCGGCTGGAGTGGGACCCCGCGGTCCTGATGCTCACGGAAGCCGACTCCTACATGGATTTCAACAGCCAGCATCTGTCGCTGCCTGACCTCGTCGACTACCTCAACAATCTGGACGGGGATCCGCTCTCGATCGAGGCGAGTGCCATCCACAACTCGTCGATCGGCACTTACGACCTGAGATTTATCGCTGCAGACGACCAGAACTTGAACAGTCCGAACTTCGGAAACTTTTTCGTGCTCGATCTCGGCGCGGGCTATACGTTCACTTCCGGCTTCACGATCACGGGCACGGCGCCATACGGCGTTACCTACATCGGCTTCGACAACGACAGTGGCGCGGTCCCCCTGTCGTCCTCCCTCGCGGATGCGTCCCTCCTCAGCGAGTTTCTCTATGACGACGTGACCGATGTCGCGACCCCCGCGAGCCGCATGCAGGTGAATGTGCTCGCTTCGACCCCGACCGGGGTGCCCGAGCCCGGCGTGCTCGGCTTGCTGTTGGCGGGTCTCGGCGTTCTGGGCGGCGCGCGGATGCGCCGCGAGTCTGTGTGTTGAATGGATGGCGGGCGGAAGTGGCAACACGCCCGCATGGTTTCGCGCCTTGCCTTGAGGCGCGTGTGCATTAGAGTTTGAAGTGATTTGCAACAACTGATAAACGAACGGCACGGTGGTGCCGGTTTCGTCTGAGTCGTCGCTTGATCAGGCCATACCCGTCGCGAGGCGGGGACGGAAAGCCGCGGGTCTCCGGGTGTGCGTGAGACAGCCGGGCTGCCATGACGAATTTTATGGAGTCGTTATGGCTGGTATGCACCATGGCCTTTAGTCATTTGCCCTTGCCGATGCCGGTTCGGCTTCGCGGCTCCGAGTCCTCAAGCGTGACCCGGGTTTCTCCGTCCGGTCTTCTCCCCCTTCCCTTCCAAAGTCTCGCTTCGCGCGCCTGCGCGAGGAGGTTACTGCCATGATCGCCCTGCCCAAATTCTTCGCCGGTAACAAGGTCAACCCCAACGTCTTCCAGGCCGCCCTCACGCGCTTCTTCCGGCGGGTGTCTCCGGCCAGGCCGGCGGAGATGCCGCCGCAGCGGCGCAAGATCCTGTTCGAGAGCCTGGAGCCCAGGGTGCTGATGTCGGCCGACTTCATGCCGGTGTCGCCGATGGGCACGCTGATCCATCACGCCAGCGAGAGCGGCAGCCTGGAGACGGCCGGCGCTGTCGCGCCCTATACCTTCTCGCTGGATGCCGGACAGAAGGTTTCCGTGGTGTTCGGCACCGAGGACGCGGATCTGCAAGGCACGCTGGCGTTGTATGACGTCACCGGCGGCGGCGAGACCCTGCTGGCCTCGGCCTCGGCGGCCAATCCGGGCGAGATGGCCCTGCTGGATTCGGCGTTGCCGACGGGCGCGGGAGATTTCCGTCTCGACGTGCGTAACCTGGCCGGGGACGGCGTCTTCAACCTGGACATGTTCCTGAACGCCACGGTGGAACTGGAACGGGTCGGTGGCGCCGGCAACAACGACATCGCCAGCGCGCAGGATCTGGCACCCTCGGAAATCGCGCTGCCCGGGGGCGGCCTGCGCTATGCGGCGGTGGGGAGCACCCAGGCGGGCGAGGCTGATTTCTACAGCATCGACCTGGCCCTGGACGAGATCCTGAACATCGGCCTGGCGGCGACGCTGCCGGGCACGGGCGGCGGCCTGCGCCTGGAGTTGCTGGATGACAGCGGCACGCTGATCGCGCTCGGAGAAGGCCCGCTGACCAATTTCGACCGGCTCATCTCCGGTTTCAAGGCGCCCGTCGCGGCTAACTATTTGCTCAAGGTCAGCGGCAACGGCGGCGAGGACTATAGCCTGGTCGCCTTGAAAAATGCCTTGCTGGAAGCCGAACCCAATGGCAGGTCGCAACAGGCCCAGGATCTCGGCGAAATGACCGAGGTTCTGGGGAGTGTCGGGACGGAGGGGAGCGGCGCGATCCGGGTGGCGGTGGTCTCCACCCCCGCTGGCGGTAGTTACGATGCCGGCCTGCAGGCCATCGTCAACCAGCTCAACGACGACACCTGGTTCGATTTCACCGCCACGCTGATCACCCCCGCGCAGGCGGATACCCTGCAGGAATTGCAGCAATACGACGCGGTCGTCGTCGGCGGCGCCCGCTACAGCACGAGCGAGTTTTCGCAGTATGCCTCCGCGCTGCTGGCCTATGTTCAGGCCGGCGGCGGCCTGGTGACGACAGGGTGGGCGACCTACTCCGCCCAGGG
>CAZONS010000244.1:0-5706 GCA_964581195.1 uncultured Thiobacillus sp.
AGCAGGAATACGCCATCGGCGAGTGGAACCAGGGCATGCTGACCACCGGCCTGCCGCCCGGCGGCCGTTTCGACCTGATCGCCCGCTGGACGGTGGCGGGAAAGCCCTTTGAAGGAAAACTGGAAAATGTCGTTTGCGCGCGCTGAAGCCGGAATGAAACGAGGCCTGTTGGCACTCCTGCTGGCCGGGATTGCGGTCCTCCCGGCCGCCGCCGAGCTGCCGCCATTGACCCATGGCCTCACCCCGATCACGGAACCAAAACCGGCGCCCGCGCTGCGCCTCGCCGACCTGGACGGCGAGGTGCATGACCTGGCCGATCTCAAGGGCAAACTGGTCGTGGTGAATTTCTGGGCCACCTGGTGCCCGCCCTGCCGGCGCGAGATGCCCTCGCTGGAACGCCTCCACCAGCGCCTCCAGGCGCGCGGTCTGGCGGTGCTGGCGGTGGACGTGGGTGAGGATGCCGATACCGTCTTCGCCTTCACCGGCCAACTGGAACCGGCGCCCAGTTTCCCGCTATTGCTGGATCGCGATTCACAAACCATGCAGCGCTGGAAGGTGAAAGGCCTGCCGACCACCTTTGTCGTCGATGCCGCCGGGAAGGTGGTCTACCGCGCCGTGGGTGGGCGTGAGTTCGATGATCCGGCCATGGTCGAAGCCTTGCAGACAATGCTGCCACGGTAGGTTACGCGAGTTTTCTCCCTCCCGGACGCACCATCAGGCGTGTTCAACAGCCGTTTTCAGGGTGATCCGTCCCCAGGTGAATGTAGGCAAACCGGCACGGGGCGCAATAGTGTCAGCGCGAGGGGGCGAGCTCAAGTTTCGAGGTCGGCGCGGCGTTTACGGTATTCATCCTGGTCGATCTCGCCACGGGCGTAGCGTGTTTCCAGGATTTCCCGGGCCGTTTTCCCTTTGTGATGCGCTCCGCCGCCGGCATGACGGCGGAACAACACCACCAGGAGAACAAGCGGCACGACCCAGACCAGAATCATGCCCAGACCGCCCAGTCCCATGCCGAAATGGTCGAATCCGTACAAGCTATCTCTCCAGTCTGGTTTCAAGCGCCGGTCAGCGACTTCAGTTGGTCGGCATTCCCATCCCGCCCTGCATGCCCGGGCCCATGCCACCCCCCATGCCCTGCATGCGCATCTGCATCATCATCTGCATCATGTCCATGCGCTTTTCCATCATGTCCATGCGTTTGGCCATCATGTCGTCCTGACCCGCCATGCCCATGCCTCCTGGCATGCCCTGGCCCATCATGCCCTTGCCGCATTTGCCGTCCATGCCCATGCCGCCCTTGCCGGACATCATGCCCTTGCCGCACTTCTCGCCCATGCCCATGCCACCCTTGCCGGACATCATGCCTGCCTTGCCGTCGACCATCGGGCAGTTGCGGTTGGGGTCCCGCAGCATGGTTTCCATGTCCTTCAACTGGGCCTCGATCAGCGCCTTGCGCTTGTCCGGATCCGCGGTCTGATGGATCTCCCGCATTCGGTTGCGCATGGCCTGCATGTCGATGGGGGCCGCCGCGGCGGCCGGAGCCGCAACGGCCGGAGCCGCATCGGCATGGTGCGTGGCGTGCTCATCGGTCGCCGCGGGCGCGCCAGCCAGCAGCGCGGTGGCGGGAAGGGTCAGGCTGACCGCCAATACCATGGCCAGAGTGGAACGTTGCATTGCTTTCATGACTATCTCCTTGGGGTGGATCATTGAACGACTTCGATCTGGGTGACGGTCAATTGGCCCTTCACCCGATCGGCAAGAAATCGAACCGTGTCGCCTGGCTTGAGTCGATCAAGCCAGGCGGGATCGGTGACGCGGAACACCATGGTCATGGCGGGCATGCCCAGGTTTTCCAGCGGGCCATGGCGCAGCGTCAGCTTGCCCTGGCGCGGGTCCACCTTGCGCACCACGCCATCGCTTTGCATGGTGCTCATGGCGGCGTGATCCATGCCGGCGTGATGCATTTCGGCGTGCAGGGGCGCGGCCAGGGCGAGGCCAAGGAAAAGTCCGGGGAGGATGTGTTTCATGGTTTCTCCTATTGATCAGTAACGGGCGTAGACGCGGGTCGAACCATCCGGGTTTACCAGCAGGACATCGTAGATATCCTTGTGGCCGCCTTGCTCCATGCCGGGCGAACCGATCGGCATGGCGGGCACGACGAGGCCACGGGCGCGGGGTTTTTCCTTCAGCATCCGCTTGATTTCACGCGCCGGCACATGGCCTTCCACCACATAGCCGCGCACTTCGGCGGTGTGGCAGGAGCCGTGGCCGGGCGGCACGCCGAGCCGGTATTTGTGTTGCACCACATCGTCGGTGTTGTGGGCGCGGACCTTGAAACCGTTGGCCTTGAGGTGATCCACCCACTTGTCGCAGCAGCCGCAGGTGGGGCTCTTGTAGACATCGATGACGGGGGTGCCCGGCGCGGCCCAGGTCGCGCTGGCGATCCCGCCCACGAGGAGAATCTTGAGTATCGAGATCTTCACGAGGGTGCTCCTTGATGAAGGTGAAGCCAGTTTGCGCGTCGCTCAGCCACGACAAGCTGACGCGCGGATGACATTTCCGTCATGTTCTGGCGGAGGGCTTTTCGCGTGAACAGGGTGATGCGGCGGAAAGCGACCGAGGGTGCGGCCTCCCCCTTTATCAAAGGGGGAATGAGGGGGATTGGGCGAGGTTTGCCTGTGCCGGCGTCTGAAAAATGCCCCCTGACCCCCCTTTGATAATGGGGCGAGCCATCGCGCCAGGCGCACCACCCATTCACGCGAAAAGCGACTTTGGAAAGGCGTCAGTGGGGGTGGCTGGAATGGTCGTGGGCGGCCGCCTTGTCGGCGACGCCGCCATGCGCGTGGCCGTCGCTGGCCTCGACCAGGGCGCGGTATTGCACGGGGGAGAGCGCCGGCAGGCGTTCGAGGAAAGCCACCAGGTCCCAGATGGCGGCATCCTCCATGCCGCCCTTGGCCCAGGCGGGCATGGCGGAAGCCTTGATGCCGTGCTTGATGATCCAGAACTGGCGCGCCGCGTCAGCCGATGCCGGGCGGGTGAGATCGGGCGGGGTCGGGTAGAGGCCAAGGCGAATCTCGCTATTGTCGACCCCGGGTTCGAGATGGCAGCCGGCGCACATGGCGGCGTAATTGCCGGCGCCCCTGCGAACGCGTTCCGCGTCATTCAGGTCGGTCGGCGGCGTGATATCGGCGCTGCTGCGCGCGATGGCGCGTTCCCGCGCCACTTCCAGCAGGCGATGGACCAGGGGGCTGTGCGGCGTGTCCGCCGCCACATCGACGATTCCGGAATACAGCACGCCGGCCCCGGTCGCCGCCGCGATTCCCAGCGTGCCGAGGACGCCGATCCAGAGCTTGTTCATTGCGCGCATGGGTGCGGCTCCCTCAATGCTGGTGGTGGCCGGATGGCTTCACCGCCCGCATGGTGTGCTCGTCGGCGGCGGGGCCGGGCCGGCGCTCGGCGGCCATGGGTTCGCCCGTCCATTCCCGGGCCACCGTGCCCTCGGGGTGCTTGTACCAGCCCGGGTCCGAGTAATCGCCCGGCTTCACGTCGTCATGCACCTTGACCACGGTGAACATGCCGCCCATCTCGATGGGGCCGTACTGGCCCCAGCCGGTCATCATGGGCAGGGTGTTGTCGGGCAGCGGCATTTCCATTTCACCCATTTCCGCCATGCCGGCGGAGCCCATCTCCATGTAGTCGGGCAGCAGCTTGCCGATCTTCTCGCTGACGGCGCGCTGATCGACGCCGATCATGGTCGGCACGTCATGGCCCATGGCGTTCATGGTGTGGTGCGACTTGTGGCAGTGGAAGGCCCAGTCGCCGGGGTTATCGGCGACGAACTCGAAGGCGCGCATCTGGCCGATGGCGACGTCCGTGGTCACCTCCGGCCAGCGCGCCGATTTCGGTACCCAGCCGCCGTCGGTGCCGGTGACCTCGAAATCGACGCCGTGCAGGTGTAGCGGGTGGTTGGTCATGGTCAGGTTGCCGGAGCGGATGCGGACGCGGTCGCCGGTGCGGCAGACCAGCGGGTCGATGCCGGGGAACACGCGGCTGTTCCAGCACCACAGGTTGAAATTCAGCATGGTGTTGATGTTGGGCGTGGCGGCGCCGGGTTCGATGTCGAAGGCGTTGAGCAGGAACACGAAGTCGCGGTCGACGCGCATGAATTCCGGGTCCTTCGGGTGGACGATGAGCATGCCCATCATGCCCATGGCCATCTGCACCATTTCGTCGGCGTGCGGGTGGTACATGAAGGTGCCGGACTTGGTCATGGTGAATTCGTAGACGAAGGTCTTGCCCGGCTTGATCTGCGGCTGGTTGAGGCCGCCGACGCCGTCCATGCCGTTGGGCAGGAGGATGCCGTGCCAGTGCACGGTGGTGTGCTCGGGCAGCTTGTTGGTGACGAAGATGCGCACCCGGTCGCCTTCCACGCACTCGATGGTGGGGCCGGGGCTGGAGCCGTTGTAGCCCCACAGGTTGGCGGTCATGCCCGGCGCCAGTTCGCGCACCACCGGCTCGGCGACCAGGTGGAATTCCTTGACGCCGTCCTTCATCCGCCAGGGCAGCGACCAGCCATTGAGCGTCACCACCGGGTTGTAGGGGCGTCCCTCAGTGGGATGCAGCGGCGGCTGAGTGGCCGGGTCGGTGAAGCTGGGGGCTTCCGGCAGGCTGGCGGCGCCGGCCTTGCTGACCAGTCCGGCACTCAATACGGCGGCGCCGCTGCCGCGCAGAAATAGTCGACGATCCATGACGTTCTCCTAAGCCGGCGGAGCCGGAACCAGACAGGTAGCCCGGAGCGCAGCGGAATCCGGGAAATTTCGTGGTGCGAATCCCGGATTCCGCTGCGCTCCATCCGAGCTACCCATCTGCTCACAAAATGTGAAGACTTGAGCCATAAGTGACCATAAGTGACTATCAGTGGCCGGCGGTGGCGGATGAAGGGGTGGCGGCGGTCAGGCGCGTGGCGCCGGCGCCACCGCCGTTCAGGCTCATTTGCAGATTGCTTTCCGCGACCCAGAAATCCTTCTGCGCCTGGATCGCGGCGTTGGCGCTGGCGACCTGCTGGCGCGCGTCGGCCAGCAGTTCCCAGACGCCGATCAGCATGCCGTTGTAGCGCAGCATGGTTTCCTCGGAGATGCTTTTGCGCAGCGGCGCGATCTCGTCGCGGTAGCGCCGCGCCAGATCGAAGGCGGTGCGGTAGGCGCCGTAGCTGTCGCGCACTTCCGATTCCGCGTTCACCGCGGTCTCGGCCACCCGGTGCAGGGCCTGGGTGTAGAGGCCCTCGGCCTTGGCGGCGCGGGCGTCGCCCCAGTCGAATATCGGCAAGACCAGTTCGATCTCGTAGCCGCGCGCGTTCGCCGCGCCGGTCGCGCTCTTGTTCAGGTAGCTCGCGTCCAGCACGTTGACGAAGCGGGTGGATTTCGTGAGCCCGAGGCTCTTGGCCAGCCCCTCGATTTCCAGCCTGGCCATGCGCAGGTCGAGACGACTTTCCATGGCCTTGTTCACGATGTCCTGTTCCGGCAGCGGGCTGGCGGGCAGGTCGGGCAGGCGTTCCGGCAGGGTGAAATGGCGTTGCGCGCCGGCCAGGCCCAGCAGGCGGATCAGGCGTTCGCGCGCGTTGGCCTCTTGCTGCCGGGCGCGCGCCAGTTCGGCGCCCATCTCGGCATGCAGCAACTGTTCGCGTTGCAGACGCAGCTTGCTGAAATT
>CAZONS010000245.1:0-5685 GCA_964581195.1 uncultured Thiobacillus sp.
CGAGCAGATCGGCCAGCGCCTGGACGCCCTCAGCCACCGCCCGAACATGCCCTACTCCTACCGGGTGCTCAACGCCAACTACGTGAACGCCTACACCTTCCCCGGCGGCAGCATGGGCGTCACCCGCGGCATCATGCTGGAGATGCGGAGCGAGGACGAACTCGCCGCCCTGCTCGGCCACGAGATCGGCCACGTCAACGCCCGCCACTCGGCGGAACGCGCCGGCAAGGAACTGCTCGCCAATGTCGCGCTCACCGCCGCCAGCGTCGCCATCGCCAGTTCCGAGAACGGCCAGCAATACCTGCCCCTGCTGCAACCGCTGAGCCAGATCGGTGCCTCCGCCCTGCTCGCCAAGTACAGCCGCGACAACGAACGCGAGGCGGATAGCCTAGGGTTGGATTACATGGTCGCCGGCGGCTACAACCCGGACGGCATGGTCGGCCTGATGGGCATGCTGCGCGGCGAGGCGCGCCAGAAGCCCAGCCTGCTGGAAACCATGTTCTCCTCCCACCCGATGAGCGAGGAGCGCTACCAGACCGCCGTGCGCGCGGCGGAACAGAAATACCCCGGCGAGCGCAAACGGCCAGCGAAGCGCGAACGCTACCTCGACCACACCACCGGCCTGCGCCGCATCCAGCCCACCATCGAGGCCTGCCAGAAGGGCGAGGCGCTGATGGCGAAGAAGCAGTTGCCGCAAGCCGAGGAGCAGTTCGGCGTCGCCCTGCGCCACACCCGCGACGACTACGCCGCCAACGTGCTGATGGCCAAGGCCCTGATGGCGCAGAAAAAGACGCGGGAAGCCGATACCTACCTGGCCTCCGCCAAATCGATCTATCCGGGCGAGGCGCAGGCGGTGCACCTCTCCGGCCTGGCCAAGCTGGCGCTACGCCAGCCGGAAGCCGCCCTCGCCGAATTCGTTGCCTACGACAAACTCCTGCCCGGCAACCCAGGCACCCTGTTCCTGGTCGGCGCCGCCCACGAGAACATGGGCCAGCGCCGCGAGGCCGCCAATTATTACTATCGCTACCTCCAGTCCGGCGCCCAGGGCGGCGAGGCCCAGTTCGCGGTGGCGCGACTGCGCGACTGGAAGGTGATCAAGTAGCGTGAGCGCCGGCCCGATCCCCCAAACCGGGGCGCCCGACGGGGGCTGGACCCTGGTCTTCCTGGCCTGGCTGGTCGCCGCCGCCGCCACGCTCGGCGCGCTGTTCCTCGGCGAAGTCATGGGCCACACCCCCTGCCTGCTCTGCTGGTATCAGCGCATCGCCATGTTTCCGCTGGTCCTGATCCTCGCCGCCGGCCTCTTCCCCTTCGACCCCCGGGTGGTCCGCTACGCGCTGCCGCTGGCGATCGCCGGCTTCCTGATCGCGGCCTATCATCTGGCCCTGCTCCATGGCTGGATACCGGAGAGCGCCCAACCCTGCCGTCAGGGCGTACCCTGCTCGGAAGCGCGGGTGACCTGGTTCGGCTTCCTCAACATCCCGATGCTCTCCGTGCTGGCCTTCACCGCCATCATCGCCTTGCTCGTCGCGACACATCTGAAGAAGGGGTCCCAATGAAACGGAAAACACTGTTCATCCTTGCCGCCCTGGCCCTGCTGCTGGCCTTCGTCATCGGCACCCTGCTGCACACCGCCGAAACGACGGAACAGGCCGCGCAACAGGCGGACATCCATCGCGACGCCCTCGAGCGCATGTATTCACCCAGCCTCGGCCCTCGGGACGCCGCGGTCGTGATCGTCGAGTTCCTCGACCCCGCCTGCGAAACCTGCAAGTCCTTCTACCCCAGGGTCAAGGCGCTGCTCGCCGAGCATCCCGACCAGATCCGCCTGGTGCTGCGCTACGCGCCGTTCCACGACGGTTCGGACCAAGTGGTCGCGGTGCTCGAAGCCGCGCGCAAACAGGGCAAGTTCTGGCCCGCGCTGGAAGCCCTGCTCGCCGCGCAGGCGGACTGGACCGAGCATCACCGCGCGCGGGTGGATCGGGTCTGGCCGCACCTGGAAGGCCTCGGCCTGAACCTGGAGCGGCTGAAGGCCGACATGGCCGCCCCGGAAATCACCGATGTCATCGCGCAGGATCTGGCCGACGCGGCGACACTCAACGTCAGCAAGACCCCGGATTTCTTCGTCAACGGCCGCCCGCTCCCCAGCTTCGGATTCCGGCAATTGCAGGATCTGGTCGACGCCGCGCTCAACGAGGCGGCAAGGCGATAAACGCGCCGGGATGGCAACGCGGCAGGCGTGATCAACCTCATACTTGCGCGGTCGCATCGTGGTTAGGCTGTAGGCCCCAACCACGTTTTTTCGACCGCCGAAGGAGGAAATCATGGCCTACAGAATCAGTGAAATCGAGGGTATCGGCCCGGTCTACACGGACAAACTCGGGATGCATGGCATCACCAACACCGACGACCTGCTCAATCGCTGCGCCAGCGCCAAGGGGCGCGCCGAGATCAGTGAAAAGACCGGTCTGAGCACCAGGCAACTGCTGGCCTGGGCGGACATGGCCGACATGATGCGCCTGACCGGCATCGGCCCCCAGTTCAGCGAATTGCTCAAGGCCGCGGGCGTCGACACGGTCAAGGAACTGCGCACCCGCAACGCCGAGAACCTGACCGCCAGGCTGGCGGAAATCAACGCCGAGAAGAAACTCGCGCGCAGCGTGCCCGCCCTGAGTCAGGTCAGCAACTGGATCGAACAGGCCAAAAACACGGAGCCGATGATCAGCCACTGAGCGTCTTCAGCGCGGCGGCGGTGGACCTGATCCCCCTGCCGCCACGTCCACCCCCGGTTCACGGGCGGCATTTGAAGATCGCGAACGTGCGCTTGCCGACTTCCGGCCGCTCACCCGGGACCAGCGTATCGCCGCCCATATCCACCGCGTCGTTGCGCGCCAGTTGCAGCAGATTGGCGTCCACGTCCGCGATGCTGCGGCTGATGAAACCCACCTTGTCCAGCACGCGAACCGTGGTTTTCCCCTTGCGCACGCACTGACCCACACCCCCGGGTTCCGCGACGGCGACATCGAGCGAGTGCTTGCGCACTTCGATCAGGCTGCTCGCGCAGCCACCCAGCAGGGCGGGCAGCAGGATCAGGATGGGGAGGGCGAAGGCGCGCTTGAGCTCAGGCATGGAGGACTCCGGGGTCGAGGGGGGGCGTAGGTACGCCTGAAGGAGGTCCGCAACCACCAGGAGTTCCCCCAGGAGCCTGTCGGACTTTGGAATCTCCGGCTGCACACCGACCGCGCCGAGGCCGGTTTTCGCTATCGGCGCCCAAAGTCCGACAGGCTCCTCGCCACGCTGGAGTGGAACCCGCGAGAACCACCCGACCCACCTCACCCACACGCCCCCACCGCTCCGCAGGCGGTGCAGAAATCGCAGCCGTCCTTGCGGATCACGGTGGCGTTGCCGCACTCCTTGCAGACCGCGCCGGTCATCACGACCTGGGCGACCTCGCCCTTGTGGGCGGGGGGCAGGGAAGGCGTCTGCAGGATGCCCATCTCCTTCACCGGCAGGCCGTCCTCGGTGAGAATGCCGAGCATGGCGAAGCGATGGATGATGAGGCGGGCGAGGTAGGCGACCGTCGAGGGCCAGTTGGTCTGCTTGGACTGGCCCGGCACGAAGGCCATGAAATCGCCCAGGGGTTCCGGGTAGTTGAGCAGTTTCCTGAGTTTCATGCCGACCCAGGCCGGGTCCATCACCCGCATGTCCAGCGACAACAGCTTGCACAGGCCGTCCAGCGCGCGCGGGTACTCACCGGAGAGCCAGACCGAATAGGGTCGGGTGACCCCGTCGGGCAGGGTGATTTCCTTGAGGCCGAGGACGAAGTCGTCGCCGGTGTGCGGGTTGTAGATGTCCACCGTCCAGGACAGGGTGCCGTCGGTGCCGGTCTTGGGCTCCTTGTGCGAGAACAGGGCGTCGAGCACGGGGGTGTCACTGTCGCCATCGAGCGCTTGCAGTTCGTCCAGACGCCAGCGCAGCAACTGGGCCACGGCGGCGACCAGGCTGGGCATCTGGCGCGGTTCGCCATCGGGCGGGAAGGGGATGGCGCAACTGTCGTCGCCGCGCGTCCTGGCCAGGGTGTCGAGCTTCAACTTGAGCCAGCCACGATCGTTGGCGCGCATGTCCATCGACAGCGTCTTGGCCACCGCGCCGAGGCCGCGTGGCTGTTCGGCGCCGTTGACCCAGACCTCGAACGGCCAGGAGCGGCCCTCGCTTTCCGTGTGGCCGACGAACAGGGCGAAACTGCCGCAGGTGCTGTCGAGCATGTAGCACCAGGCCGGGTTGCCGCCGGAGAGTTTCGGGCGGCTGGGCCATTTCAGGCTTTCCAGCACCGGCGCCGGCAGCGCCTTGATCTCGATGCGGCGGTTGACGTCGGACAGTTCGAAATCCTGCGGCGCCTTGGCCTTCGCATCCACGCTCTTCGCCGGCGCCGGGGCGTCCTTGCCGGTGGACAGCACGCTGCCCAGCACGGCGTTGGGCCGGTAGGTGGCCAGCCCCTTCAGGCCGGCCTTCCAGCCGGCCAGATAGAGTCCTTCGAAATCGGTGTAGGGGTAATCGACCGGGACGTTGACGGTCTTGGAGATGGCGGAATCGACGTAGGGCGCGACGGCGGCGACGATGTTCATGTGCGCCAGCGCCGAGATTTCCAGGGCGGTGACGAAGGCCGCCGGCAGGTTTTCGGTATCGCCGCCCTGCTCCCGGTAGACCCGCCAGGCATGGTCCTCGACCTGATATTCCTTCCAGCCGCCTTCGGCCAGGCGCTTCTTGCGCGTGTAGGCCCAGGAGAACGGCGGTTCGATGCCATTGCTGGCGTTGTCGGCGAAGGCGAGCGAAATGGTGCCGGTGGGGGCGATGGAGAGCAGGTGCGAGTTGCGGATGCCGTGCTCGCGGATCCGGGTCTTGATCTCTTCCGGCAGGCGCGAGGCGAAATTACCGCCAGACAGGTAGAGGTCGGCGTTGAACAGCGGGAAGGGATCGCGCTCGATCGCCAGCTCCACCGAGGCGAGATAGGCCTGGTCGCGCATGAACTCGGCCACTTTCCTGGAAAAGGCCAGGGCCTCCGGCGTGTCATAGCGCAGGCCCAGCATCACCAGGGCGTCGCCGAGGCCGGTGAAGCCGAGGCCGACGCGGCGCTTGCTGTGCGCCTCGTTCCTTTGCTTGTCGAGCGGCCAGGCGGTGAGGTCGAGCACGTTGTCCAGCGCCCGCACGCAGATCGGCAGCACCCGCTTCAGGCTCTCGAAATCGAACTCGGCCTCATCGCTGAAGGCGCGATTGACGTAACGGGTGAGGTTGACCGAGCCGAGGCAGCAGCAGCCGTAGGGCGGTAATGGTTGCTCACCACATGGGTTGGTCGCCTCGATGGTTTCGCAATAGCCGAGGTTGTTGTCGCGATTGATGCGGTCGATGAACAGGACGCCGGGTTCGGCGTGGTCGTAGGTGGAGGCCATGATCTGGGTCCACAGCTCGCGCGCCGGCAGCTTGCGGTAGACCCAAAGACCGTCGCCGCGCTGGTAGGCGCCGTTGGCCTTCTGCTCGGGGATGGGTTCCGCCTTGTGCACCAGTTCCACGTCGCCGTCGGCCTCCACCGCGCGCATGAATTCATCGGTGACGCCGACGGAGATGTTGAAATTCTTCAGGTCGCCCTGGTCCTTGGCGTGGATGAAGTCCTCGATGTCCGGGTGGTCGCAG
>CAZONS010000246.1:0-5606 GCA_964581195.1 uncultured Thiobacillus sp.
CAGGCTGCTAGAATGCCGCCCGCCCATAACGAGACCAATCGCTTGATCATGAATCACAAGATGAAGCTCATCGCCTCTCTGACCAGTCCCTTCGCGCGCAAGGTGCGCATCGTGGCCGCCGAGAAGCACATCGAATATCAATTGGTGGTGGATGTCCCCTGGTCGGAAGATACCCAGGTTCCCACGTTCAACCCACTGGGGAAGGTGCCGGTATGGATCCTGGAGGACGGCAAGAGCCTGTTCGATTCGCGGGTCATCGTCGAATACCTCGACAGCGTCAGCCCGGTCGGCCATCTCCTGCCCAAGGAACCGCGACCGCGCATCACCGTCAAGCGCTGGGAAGCACTGGCCGATGGCGTCGCCGACGCCGCCGCCCTGATCTTTGTCGAACGCAAGCGCTCGGAGACGCAGCAAAGCCCCGAATGGATCAAGCGCCAGCTAGACAAGGTCACCGCCGGCCTCAGGACCATGAGCGACGACCTCGGCCAGCAGGCTTACTGCACCGGCGAGAACTTCAACCTCGCCGACATCGCCCTGGGCTGTACCCTGGGCTATCTGGAGTTCCGCTTTCCGGAAATCGACTGGCGCCGCGCTCACCCCAACCTCTCCGAGCTGTATGACCGCCTGATGCAGCGACCGGCATTCAAGGAGACCGTGCCGGTCGCCTGACCTCGACCGGGCCGCGACCGGCCCTCAGGCACCCAAGCGCGAAGACAGAGGCGCATCCTCATCCGCGAAACTGGTGGAGCGATCCGCGGACGGGTCGCGACGGCCTCGCCGGCCCTGCAGCACGCTCGCCAGACTGGTCAGGTTGTCCGCATCCACAGCGCGGCCCTCGCCCTGTTGCCTCTCAAGCCAGATGGACTGGCGCTCACGACGCTGCAAGCGAATCTGATCGCGGACATACGCCACCAGGTCGTCCTCCAGAAAGACCCATCCCCTGCCGACCCTGGCACCAGGCAACTCGCCTGATCCAAGCATTTCGGACACGGTCGTGCTGTTGATTTTCAGGAATTCCGCGCACTCATCGATATCGAGGGTTCTCATCGCTACTCCTTTCTGGCCAGACACTGAACAGCATGCCAACCGACGGCATGCCCGGTCCGCGCCACCCCACGGCATTGCGGGGTCCGGGGACATGACCAGACCTTAGAACGCGGTTTGGATGACGGCAATACAACCCGGTTGGGGTCAACACCCGGCAGACCGCGGGATGCAGGGTTGGCATTCAAACCAATGGCGGTTGTCAGGGGTGACCCATCCTCGAGCCCTTCCAGCGATTCGTCGAACTCGGGTCCAGCACAGCACGGGTCAAGGAGCTGAAACTGGATGGCGTGACGTCGAAGGCGTGGACCACGCAGGACGGCAAGACCCGCGATGGCAGACCGATCGACAAGGGCCACATCTACAAGCTCCTCAGTAACCGGACATACCTCGGTGTGAATTGAGGCACAAGGATCAGTGGTACCAGGCCGAACATCCGCCCATCATCAGCCGCGAACTGTGGGACAGCGTCCACGCGATCCTGGCCACAAATGGCCGGGTGCGCGGCAACGCAACGCGGGCGGCCGTAGCGTATCTGCTCAAGGGGATCGTGTTCGGCAACGACGGCCGAGCACTGTCGCCGTGGCACACGACCAAGAAGAATGGCCGGCGCTACCGGTACTACGTGCCTCAGCGCGACGCCAAGGAGCACGCGGGTGCCTCGGGCCTGCCGCGACTGCCGGCCGCCGAACTCGAGTCGGCCGTGCTAGCAGCCTGTCGGACTTTGGTCGTCGATAGCGAAAATCGGCCCCGGCGAGCCCATTTTTTGCCGGATTTGCCGCCGCATAGTCACTCTATGGGGCAAGAAGCCGGTGAAAAAGGGGCCGTCGCGGTCGGTTTGCAGCCGACGATCCCAAAGTCCGACAGGCTGCTAGACCAACTGCGCGCCATCCTGCGCGCTCCGAATCTCTTGGGCGAGATGCTGCCGCAGGCGACCAAGCTCGACCCGACACTGGACGAAGCCAAGATCACCGTCGCCATGACCCGCCTCGACGCGATTTGGGATCAACCATTTCCTACTGAGCAGACCCGGATCGTCAAGCTGCTGGTGAAAAAAGTCATCGTGTCGCCCAACGACCTCGAAGTGCGGCTGCGCACCAACGGCATCGAACGGCTGGTGCTGGAACTACGTCCCGAGCCTATCGAGCAACAGGCGGAGGCGCTGGCATGAGCGACATCCGCATCCAGAAGACCGGCGAGCCGGATATTCTCCAGACGAGCGACGGCAAGTTGACCCTGTCCGTGCCGATCCAGATCAAACGCCGCAACGGCCGCAAGTTGGTCACCTTGCCAAGCGGCGAGACCGCGCCGGTCTGACCGTGGGACGTGGTACCGACCACCATCCAACTGGCGCTGGCCAGGGGGCACCGCTGGCTGGCGATGCTGGAATCAGGAGAAGCGAAGTCGTTGAAGGAGATCGCCACGCGGGAAGGGATCGACAACAGCCATGTGAGCCGGATGGTCAACCTGACCACGCTGGCACCGGATATCGTGGCCGCCATCCTCGACGACGCGCTGCCGAATCACATCACGCTGTTTGATCTGGCGGTGGACCCGCCTGCGCAGTGGGATGAGCAGCGGGAGAGAGTCGGGCTCTGAGGTGGAGACACCACCTCAGCTCAACATGCCCTTGAGATCCTTGAGCATCAGGAACAGATGGTACGAATCAGTCGGGCTGGGCTCGAATTCCCACGATTCGTACCACTGCCGCGCTGCGTCGTCCTTGGCATGGACCAACAGGCAGCGGATACCGGCGATGTCGGCAGCCTGTGCTGTGCGCAGCAGGGCGTCCTTGAGCAAGGCCTGGCCCAGACCTTTACGCTGATGCTCCTTGTCCACGGCGAGCCGGGCCAGGATCATGACCGGCACCGGGTGGCGCGCCAGCCCCTTCATCACTCTCGACGGCTCGGCTTCCGGATCGACGCTACCAACGGCCAGGGTGTAAACGCCGACCACCATGTCACCCTGGCAGCAAACGTAGGTCTGCGCGCTGTTGGCCTTCTGGTTGACGAGCGCATAGCGCTGCAGGAACTGGTTCAGCGCGGCCTGGCCGCAGTCGAACGCATCGACCTGATCCGTTGCAGCGAGCTTGCGAACGGGTGAGTAGTCATTGCTCAACCCAGCACCCCAGGTTCACGCAGCAACTTCTTCAGACGCGGCTTGCTTTGCACCGGGCGGTCCAGCGCCTCCTGGAAGGCCTGCCACTGTGTGTCGTCCAGCACGAACTGGCGACGATCCGCCAGCGTCTGCGCGGCCGCCGTCACGCCCGCGTCGAGCAGGAACTCGCTGACGTTCTTGTGGCAGGCGCGCGCGGCTTCTTGCAGCAGCTGCTTGACTGGCGTACTGGCGCGAACGTCGATGCGCTCGGTCTTGGAAAGATTCAGGGTGCTCATGGTGCCCCTCCGGACTGATCTTGGATGCCCTTATTGTGGTCGTCCGGACATTGTCCTGACAACAAGACGTTTCTTGTCTTGGCCGCCATCCAAGTACGTACTTCCGCGGTGCAATATGTCGGCAGTGCTCGATAACTACCGACGAAACGCAACTGCGGCGGTTCCTTTGCTACCCGATGCTGCAATCCAACCGATTGATTCGTCCGCGCGTAACTCGTTGATATGTATGGCTCCGAATTCAGTCCTTTGCGGACTTCGGGCCGGTTTCAGCGAGCGATGTCGGAGCGAGGAATGGCCGCTCAACCTCGTCTGCTTTCCGGGGCCAGTTCAATTCCCGAAACGGGAATCGAACCCGCGTCCCGCAGTCCCTCAGCGCAGGCCGTACCAAACCCCACGGCCACTGCCGTGCTGATCAAGCGTGCCGCGCTCGACCAGTGCCCGGAAGTGCTGCTTCAGCGTGTTGCGGCTGGCCCCGGTCAGTTTGATGGCCTCGCCGATGGTGACGCGGCCGTGCTCGCGGGCGAACTCGACGATCTGTAGCTGTAGTTCCGGCATGGCCGCCAGCACGATCTTCTCGCGCTCGACTTTTTTCTCCAGGCGTCGCACCTGCTCGGCCAGGGCGCGCAGGAAGAACATCAGCCACGGCTGCCAGTTCGGTGCATCGCAGCGGATCGTGCCCTGTGTCTGCCGCAAAGCCAGGTAGTACGCCTCCTTGCTCTGCTCGACCACACTCTCCAGCGAGCTGTAAGGCACGTAGGCGTACCCAGCCTGGAGGAGCAGGAGCGTAGTCAGCACCCGGGAGAGTCGCCCGTTGCCATCCTGGAATGGGTGGATTTCGAGAAACACGACGACGCACAGGGCGATGATCAGCAGCGGATGCAACCGGGCCGTCTCGCGTTCCTGGTTCACCCATGCGACCAGCTCCGTCATCAGGCGGGGCGTATCGAAGGGCGACGCCGTCTGAAAGACGATACCGATCTGCGCGCCGGCCTCGTCGAAGGCGGCGACGCTGTTCGAGTTGGTCTTGTAGTTGCCGCGATGCCAAGTGTCCTTCTCGCTGTAGCGCAGCAGGATCTGGTGCAACTGTTTGATGTGGTTCTCGGTGAACGGGATGTCCAGCCAGGACGTGAAGACCAGATCCATCAGCTCGGCGTAGCCGGCCACTTCCTGCTCGTCGCGGGTAGCAAAAGACTTGATCTCCAGGTTCGACAGCAGCTGCTCCACTTCCCGGTCGGACAGCTTGCTGCCCTCGATGCGGGTCGATGAGCCGATGCTCTCGATGGTGGCTACGCGGCGCAGGGCCGACAGCCGGTCGGGCGCGAGCGTGCCTAAGGCGCGCCAGGCGCCCTTGAACTCGTCGATCCTGGCGATGAGACTCAGGATCTCCGGGGTGATCTGGATGGTGTCGGTTTTCAGCATGAACCAATACTGCACCCATTTACACCCATTTTCGAGATGCATCCATTAAGACGCCCATTTACACCCAATTTGCCAGAGTTGGGATCATGCGGGGAAAGACCGACCTATTCGCCGCAGAAGATGCGGCGAATAGGCTTCTGCAAGGGGATCGCTTGGCTCCCGGGCGGAACAGCGCCTTCATGGACCCCTGCCAACTCATTCGGAAGGAGACCAAGATGGAAGTCGCTCACCTCAATCAAAAACAACTGGCCGCCCCTGGAGCATCAGCGAGGCCACCCTGGAGCGCTGGCGCAGCGAGGGGGTCGGGCCCAAGTTCCTGAAGCTCTGCGGCCGGGTGCTCTACCGGCAGGTCGACATCGAGAAGCGCCACGCAATGCTCATTGCCTTGGCGCAGGATGTTTGGAAGACGACGCCAATTGACGTTTGATTTGGGAGCGCAATCACCCTCCGGGTAGTCAATTCCGCAATCCAACCGCTTGATTCGTCCGCGCGCAACACCTTGATCCATAAGGGCGGCCATGACGCTGTTTGCGGACTTCCTGCCTTTCCGGGAGAGTCGCTTCGGAGAGAATAAACTGCCCAGAATCAGGGGCGGCCGCGAACTGCCGAAGTCCGCAAGAACCCTCGTGAACCCGCGCAGACACACGGGAGCGGGAAAAAAAAGACCAACCGGATAAAGGGTTGGTCTCGGGTACTGGTGGAGGCGGCGGGAATCGAACCCGCGTCCGCAAATCCTCTACAGCAAGTTCT
>CAZONS010000247.1:0-1574 GCA_964581195.1 uncultured Thiobacillus sp.
CGGCCACGGCGAGGGCGCCGGCGGGTTCGAGGATCGAGCGCGTGTCCTCGAAGACATCCTTGATGGCGGCGCAGATGGCATCGTTGCCGACCCGGATGATCTCGTCCACGTACATCTGGCAGAGGTGGAAGGTCTCCTCGCCCACCTGCTTCACCGCGACGCCGTCGGCGAACAGACCGACCTGGGGCAGGACGATGCGTTCCTTCTTGCACAGGCTGCGCGCCATCGCGTCGGCGTCTTCCGGCTCGACGCCGATGATCCGGATTTCCGGCTTCAAACGCTTGATGTAGGCGGCGATGCCGGCGATGAGTCCGCCGCCGCCCACCGGCACGAAGATCGCGTCGATCGGCCGCCTCGCCTGGCGCAGCAGTTCCATGCCGATGGTGCCCTGGCCGGCGATCACTTCCGGGTCGTCGTAGGGGTGCACGAACACCTTACGCTCACTCTTGGCGATGGCCTTGCCGTGATGGTAGGCGTCGTCATAGGAGTCGCCGTGCAGCACCACCCGGGCGCCCCGCTTGGCCACCGCGTCCACCTTGATCGCCGGCGTGGTGGCCGGCATCACGATGGTCGCCTCGCAACCGAGCACCTGCGCCGACAGCGCCACGCCCTGGGCATGGTTGCCGGCGGAGGCGGCGACGACGCCGCGCTTGAGTTGCGCCTTGGTCAGGCCGGCCATCTTGTTGTAGGCGCCGCGCAGCTTGAAGGAGAACACCGGCTGCATGTCCTCGCGCTTCAGCATCACGGTGTTGCCCAGGCGACGGGAAAGATTCACGGCTTCTTCCAGCGGCGATTCGATGGCCACGTCATAGACGCGGGCGAGCAGGATGCGCTCCAGATAATCTGTCATCACGGTTTGAACAGGTGAAGGAAGGCCGCTATTCTCGCGGCTTGCCCCCAAACGACAAAGCCCAAAAGGACAAAGCGCATCATGATGACCCAGGACGAAATGAAACAAGCCACAGCCCGCGCCGCCATCGAGTACGTGCCCGCGGGCATCATCGGCGTCGGCACCGGCTCCACCGCCAATTTCTTCATCGATGAACTCGCCCACATCAAGGGCCGCATCGACGCCGCCGTCGCCTCATCGGTGGCCACCGCCGAGCGCCTGAAGAAGCACGGCATCCGCGTGATCGACCTCAACGAGGCCGGCGAGATGGAGGTGTATGTCGATGGCGCCGACGAGATCACCCGCCACATGGCCATGATCAAGGGTGGCGGCGGAGCGCTGACGCGCGAGAAGATCGTCGCCGCCTGCGCCAAGAAATTCGTCTGCATCGCCGACCAGAGCAAGCTGGTGGACGTGCTGGGCACCTTCCCGCTGCCGGTGGAAGTGATCCCGATGGCGCGTTCCTATGTCGCCCGCCAGTTGGTGAAGCTGGGCGGCAATCCGGTCCTGCGCGGCGGTTTCACCACCGACAACGGCAACGTCATCCTCGATGTGCACGGCATGAGCATCCTCGACCCGGTGGCGATGGAAGCCGAGATCAACCAGATCGTCGGCGTCGTCACCGTCGGCCTGTTCGCCGCGCGCGGCGCCGATGTGTTCCTGATGGGCACGCCGGACGGGGTGC
>CAZONS010000247.1:1674-5597 GCA_964581195.1 uncultured Thiobacillus sp.
TGCCGTCCACGACGCTGGAGCGTCGGGACTTGCTCCCACGCTGGAGCGTGGGAGCAAGGGGTCCGGGGCCTTTGGGTTCCGTCGGCGCACGGACAGGCCTGGATGCCAGGGTTGGCCTGGTTCCCACGCTCCAGCGTGGGAACCAATCTTGGACGCTCCAGCGTCATGCCGTCCACGACGCTGGAGCGTCGGGACTTGCTCCCACGCTGGAGCGTGGGAGCGAGGGGGGCATGGTTCCCGGATTCCGCTATCGCCGCATCCGGGCGACGACACGCCGGCGGCGTTACTTCTTCTTCGGCGGCAGCAGGTCGGTGATGGTGCCTTCGGCCATTTCGGCGGCGAAGCAGATCGTCTCTGAGAGCGTCGGGTGGGCGTGGATGGTCAGGCCGATGTCTTCCGCCGTGGCGCCCATCTCGATGGCCAGGACCGCCTCGGCGAGCAGCTCGCCGGCGTTGATGCCGACGATGCCGGCGCCGATGACGCGGCCGCTGTCCTTTTCCAGGATCAGCTTGGTCATGCCCTCGGTGCGGGCGATGGACAGCGCGCGGCCGCTGGCGGCCCAGGGGAAGGCGCCCTTTTCGATGGCGATGCCCTGTGCCTTGGCCTCGGTCTCGGTCATGCCGACCCAGGCCACTTCCGGATCGGTGTAGGCCACAGAGGGAATCACCAGGGCCTGGAACTCGACCTTGTGACCGGCGATGACCTCGGCCGCGATCTTGCCTTCGTGCACCGCCTTGTGCGCCAGCATGGGCTGGCCGACGATGTCGCCGATGGCGAAGATGTGCGGGACATTGGTGCGCATCTGCTTGTCGACCGGGATGAAGCCCTGCTCGTTGACCGCGACGCCGGCCGCCTCGGCGGCGATGGCCTTGCCGTTGGGACGGCGGCCGATGGCGACCAGGACACGATCGAACACCTGGGTTTCGGTTGTGTCACCCGCTTGCAGGCTGACGTGGATGCCGTCGGGTTTGGCTTCCATGCCGGTGACGCCGGTGTTGAGCAGAATCTTCTCGAAGCGTTTTTCCATGCGCTTGGCCAGCGGCCGCACCAAGTCGGCATCGCAACCCGGGATCAGGGCGGGGCCGCGCTCGACCACGGTGACCTTGCTGCCGAGAGCGTCGTAGACGGTGCCCATCTCCAGGCCGATGATGCCGCCGCCGATGACCAGCAGGCGGCCAGGCACGTCTTCCAGCGCCAGGGCGCCGGTGGAGTCCATCACCCGCGGGTCGTCCGGCTGGAACGGCAGTTTGATGGCCTGGGAGCCGGCGGCGATGATGGCGTGATCGAAGCTGATGCTCTGGCTCGCGCCGTCGCCGTCGACCACTTGCAGGCTGTTGGGGCCGGTGAATCGCGCGTTGCCGCGCACGACCGTGACCTTGCGCTGCTTGGCCAGCGCCGCGAGGCCGCCGGTGAGCTTGGCGACCACGTCGCGGGCCTTCCATTCGCGCAGCTTGGCCAGGTCCACCTGGGGCTTGGCGAAAGTAACGCCATGATCCGCCATCTCCTCGGCTTCGGTGATCAGCCGGGCGGTGTGCAGCAGGGCTTTCGACGGGATGCAGCCGACATTGAGGCAGACGCCGCCGAGGTCGGGATAGCGCTCGACCAGCACCACTCGCAGGCCGAGGTCGGCGGCGCGAAAGGCGGCGGTGTAGCCGCCGGGGCCGGCGCCGAGGACGAGGACCTGGGCGTGCAGCGAAACGCCCTCTCCCACCGGGAGAGGGTGGGGGTGAGGGGCGCCGCTCGCCTGGTCAGGCTTGGATGCTCCCTCACCCCCGGCCCCTCTCCCGCCCGCGGGAGAGGGGAGCGATTCAGCCGCGCTCAGCATCAGCAGAGGCGAGCCTTCAGAGACCTTGTCGCCTACTTTCACCAGCAGTTTTTCCACGACGCCGGCCTCGGAACAGGGGATATCCATCGCCGCCTTGTCCGATTCGACGGTGAGCATGGCGGCGTCCTTGGCGAGGGTGTCGCCGGGATTGACCAGGATGTCGATGATCTGGACGTCCTTGAAGCCGCCGATGTCCGGGACTTTGATTTCGATTGTTTGGCTCATGGTTCGATCTTGGTGATGTGTAGGTCGGGTTGGAGAAGCGTAACCCGACAATTGCCGGAGTGTGTCGGGTTACGGCGCAAAAAGCCGCGCCTAACCCGACATTTCCCTACAGCAGCAGGCGCCGCACGTCCGACAGCATCAGGCGCAGATGGCTGGTGAAGCGGGCGCCATCGGCGCCGTCGATGACGCGATGGTCGTAGGACAGCGACAGCGGCAGCATCAGACGCGGCTCGAAGCTCTTGCTGGCCTTGTTCCACACCGGCTTCCAATCGGCGCGGGAGAGGCCGAGGATGGCGACTTCCGGGCAGTTGATGATGGGCGTGAACGCCGTGCCGCCGATGCCGCCGAGGCTGGAGATGGTGAAGCAGCCGCCGGTCATGGCGTCGACCTTGAGCTTGCGCTCGCGCGCCAGTTCCGAGAGTTCCGCCAGTTCCCGGGCGATGTCCATGACATCCTTCTTGTTGACGTCGCGGATCACCGGCACGACCAAGCCATCCGGGGTGTCACAGGCGAAGCCGACATGGAAATACTTCTTCAGCACCAGGCTCTCGCCATCGGCGGCGAGCGAGGCATTGAAGGTCGGGTAGTTGCGCAGGGCGTTGACCACCGCCTTCATCAGGAAGGCGAGCAGGGTCAGCTTGACGCCGCGCTTGGCCGCCTCGTCCAGCATGGATTTGCGGAAGTCTTCCAGATCGGTGATGTCGGCCTCGTCGAACTGGGTGACGTGCGGGGCCGTGACCCAGTTGCGGTGCAGGTTGGCGCCGGAAAGCTTCTTGATCCTGGAGAGTGGCTGCGTGTCGATCTCGCCGAACTTGGCGAAGTCGACCACCGGCGCCGGCGGGAAACCGAGGCCGATGGCCTCGCCGGTGGGCTTGGCCAGTTCCGCCTTGATCCAGGCCTGCACGTCTTCCTTGAGGATGCGCCCGCGCGGGCCGCCGCCCTTGATGCGGGAGAGGTCGGCGCCCAGTTCGCGGGCGAAGCGGCGCACCGAGGGGCTGGCGTGGGCCGGCTTGCCGCTGGCGAATTCCACGTGCGCGCCGACCGGGTCGGGACGGTGCCGGGGCGGGATGTGGGCGGGCACTTCCGGCGCCGGGTGGGAAGGCGGCGGCATGTTCACCCCCGCCCCTTCCGGCGAGGGCGGCACGAAGGACTTCACCACCGGCGCGGCACTGGCGGCGGCGGCCTCGCCGGAGGTATCCAGCATCAGCATCGCCGAGCCGGCCGAGACCTTGTCGCCGACCTTGATCCGGAGTTCAGTCACCTTTCCGGCGGTGGGGGCGGGAATATCCATCGCCGCCTTGTCGGACTCCACGGTCATGATCGGATCGTCGGCTTTGATGCTGTCGCCGACGTTGACCATGATTTCGATGATTTCAACGTCCTTGAAACTGCCGATATCGGGGACGAGGATTTCCTTGATGCTCATTCTGTACCCCTCTCGCTCAGACGTTGACCGGGTTGGCCCGGTCGGCGTCGATACCGTATTTCACGATCGCCTCGGCCGCCTTGGCGGCCGGGATCACGCCGTCGTCGGCCAGCGCCTTGAGCGCGGCGAGCACGACATGATGGCGATCCACCTCGAAGAAGGCGCGCAGCGCCTCGCGTGAATCGGAACGGCCGAAACCGTCCGTGCCCAGCGTCACGTAGCGGCGATGCACATAGGGCCGGATCTGATCGGGGAAGGCGCGCATGTAGTCGGTGGAGGCGATGACCGGGCCTTCCACGGCGTCCAGGCACTGCTCGACGTAGCTGGTCTTCTGCGGCTGGTCGGGGTGGAGCAGGTTCCAGCGATGGATCTCCTGCGCCTCGCGCCGCAACTCGTTGAAGCTGGTGGCGCTCCAGACGTCGGCGGCCACGCCCCAGTCGGCTTCCA
>CAZONS010000248.1:0-5562 GCA_964581195.1 uncultured Thiobacillus sp.
ACTGTTCGGCGCGCCCGATCTGGAACCGCGCCGGTTGATGGCGACGATGCGTGAACTGGCGCCGGACTGGCTGGCCGGCTGCCGGTTGCGGGAATGCTGGTTCGAGCCCACCTTCCACAAGCATGCCGGCCGGTTGTGCGCTGGCATCCAGATTCACGTCGATACCGACGCCTACCGGCATCACGACTTCCGACCCTGGCGCCTGCAGGCGCTCGCGTTCAAGGCCTTGCGCCGCCTGCGCCCGGATTATCCGTTGTGGCGGGATTTTCCCTACGAGTACGAGCATGACCGCCTGGCCATCGATCTGATCAACGGCGGCGAGGCGCTGCGTCAGTGGGTCGATGACGCCGCCGCCGAGCCGGGCGACCTGGACGCGCTGGCGAGTGTCGATGAAACCGCCTGGCGGGAAGCCAGCCGGGACTGTCTGCTGTATTGAGGTATCGGACCGGCGGCGGACGCCGGACAAGAAAAAGGCCACCCGAGGGTGGCCCTGTCCTGGGATTTCTGGAGGCGCGTGCCGGAGTCGAACCGACCTACACGGATTTGCAATCCGGTGCATAACCGCTTTGCTAACGCGCCTTTGTCTCGGCTTAACGTTCGCCTGAAAACGAAAGGGGAAAGTGGAAGCTTTGACGGCGGTAAGCCAGCTTTCACTTTCCCCTGAAATGCTGGAGCGGGAAACGAGACTCGAACTCGCGACCTCAACCTTGGCAAGGTTGCGCTCTACCAACTGAGCTATTCCCGCATCGAAGTGAGCGCGCATTATAAATAGGATTGTTGGTCTGTCAAGCCGGCTTTGCGGAAAATCTGGATGGGCGCGGCATTTCCCGTGCGTATACCAGCACTGAGGGCGGTCAGGCGGTCTCGTGCCTCATCGCCTTCCAGGCCATGCGCAGGTAATGGAACATGGACCAGAGGGTGAGGAAGGCGGCCAGGTCGAGCAACCAGCGCCCGAGCCATTGCGCGTCGAGGCCGAGCAACTGGTCGTGGTAGAGCAGCAGCAAAATGGCGACCATCTGCGCGGTGGTCTTGAGCTTGCCGACAAAGGAGACCGCGACGCTTTGCGACTGGCCTTCCCGCGCCATCCATTCGCGCAGGGCGCTGATCGCGATCTCGCGGCCGATGATGATGAGCGAGGCGGCGATGCCGGCGCGGCCGAGGTCGACCAGGACGATGAGGGCGGCGGCGACCATGAGCTTGTCCGCCACCGGGTCGAGAAAGGCGCCGAAGGCGGACATCTGGTTCATCCGCCGCGCCAGCCAGCCGTCCAGCCAGTCGGTGATCGCGGCCAGGGCGAAGATCAGGGTGGCGGTGAGGTTGATCGCGTGCGCCGGTAGCCAGCCGTCGGGGAGGTAGAACACCGCGACGAACAGTGGAATCAGGAGGATACGCAGCCAGGTGAGGCTGTTCGGCAGATTGAAGGGCATCAGTGCAGTTCGCGGTAGATCTTTTCCGCCAGGTCGCGGCTGATGCCTTCGACCCGGGTCAGTTCATCGATGCCGGCGTCGATCACGCCACGGAGGCCACCGAAGGTTTGCAGCAGTTTTTGTCGACGCTTGGCGCCGATGCCGGCGATATCTTCCAGGCTCGACCGCGTGCGCGCCTTGCCGCGGCGAGCGCGGTGGCCGGTGATGGCAAAGCGGTGTGCCTCGTCGCGCACCTGCTGGATCAGGTGCAGAGCGGGATGATCGGGAGGCAGCCTGAGCGGCTCCGCTTCGTCGGGGAAAAATAATTGCTCCATACCTGGTTTGCGCTCCACGCCCTTTGCCACGCCCAACATGGGCAGGCTGCCCAGGCCCAGTTCAGTCAGTACATCCACCGCCATGTGCAACTGCCCCTTGCCACCGTCGATCAGCAGCAGATCGGGCAGTTTGCCTTCTCCTTGCGCGAGCTTGCCGTAGCGTCGCGCGAGCGCGTCGCGCATCGCGGCATAGTCGTCACCCGGTGTAATACCGCTGACATTGTAGCGGCGATACTCCGAGGGCTGCATCGCGCCCTGGTCGAAAACCACGCAGGACACCACGGTCGCCTCGCCCATGGTGTGGCTGACGTCGAAGCATTCGATGCGCTGGATGCCTTCCTCATGCAGGGCTTCGTTCAGCGCGGTCAGGCGCGCGGCCTGGTTTTCCCGCAGTCCTTCCCGGGTTGCCAGCGCCAGTTCCGCGTTCTTCAGGGCCATCTCCAGCCAGACCCGGCGTTCCTCGCGCGGCTGCGAGACGATGCCGACGCGGTGTCCCGCCTGGTCGGACAGCCAGTCGGCCAGTCCCTCCACCTCGGCGTTGAGGAGCAGGGTGGGCGGGATCGGTCGGCCTTCATAGTGCTGGCTGACGAAGGCGTCGAGCAGCGTCGCCAGGTCGGCGTCGGCGGCCTGGCTGGGAAAGAAGGCGCGCCCCCCCAGGCTGCGGCCACCCCGCACCATGGTCAGATAGACGCAGGCGACGCCGCCGCGCAGCACGCCGGCGATGATGTCGGTGTCCTGGGTCGATCGGCTTTCCACGAATTGGCGGGCGCGCACGGCGGAAAGCGCCTGGATCTGATCGCGATAGAGGGCGGCCTGCTCGTAGCGCAGTTCGGCGGCGGCCGCTTCCATGCGCCGCGACAGGTTTTCCAGCACCTCGTTGTCCTTGCCGCCGAGGAAAAGGGCCGCATCCGCCGCGTCGCGCGCATAGTCGGCATCGCTCACGAGACCCACGCAGGGCGCGCTGCAACGCTTGATCTGATGCAGCAGGCAGGGCCGCGAGCGGTTGGCGAACACCGTGTCCTCGCAGGTGCGCAGACGGAATACCTTCTGCAGGATCTGGATGCTCTCGCGCACCGCCAGCGAGTTGGGGAAGGGGCCGAACACACGATGTTGTCGATCAGGTGTGCCGCGAAAGAACGCCAGGCGCGGGTAGGCGTGGCCGGAGAGCAGCAGGTAGGGATAGGACTTGTCGTCCCGGAACAGGATGTTGTACTTGGGACTCAACCCCTTGATCAGGTTGTTTTCGAGCAGCAGCGCTTCCGCCTCGGTGCGCGTCACCGTCGTCTGGATGTCGCGGATTCGCGCCACCATGTGGGCGATGCGCGGGCTGTGGTCGGATTTCTGGAAGTAGCTGGAGACCCGCTTCTTCAGGTCGCGCGCCTTGCCGACATAGAGCACCGTGCCGTCCTCTCCCAGCATCCGGTAGACGCCGGGCAGGTTGGGCAGGGACGCGAGATGGGGTTTGGGGTCGAAGGGCGGGGGTGTGGCCAAGAGGAGCTGTTCGGTGGGGTTGCCCGGCGCGCTGCGCCGGCGTCGGCCTGGACGATGCGGGAAGGCCTAGGCGAAGCCGGTGAAGCCGCTGTACATGTCCGCGGACTTGTCCATGGTCAGGCCGACGGCATCCTTGCCAGTGAAGGTGAAATTGATGTGGGACGGGTCGATGGTGCCGTTGGCGCTTGCGTTCTGGCGCAGGTTGAACAGCACCGTGGCGGTCTGCTCCTGCTGGTTGTAGAACACGGCCAGCGGATAGGCCGGCAGGGTGACTTCGCTGTCCGGCAGCGGCATGTCGTAGTTGTAGCCGTCGGCGCGACCGGTACCCGTGGCGCGGGCGATGCTCCAGTTGAAGACGTTCTCCACCGAGCTGAAGTCCATGGGTTTGTTGAACTGGAACACCATCGCGAAGGTGCGTTCCTCGCCCGCGTTGGCAAGGTAACTGCTCAATCCGCTCAGCGTGGTGCGCGGGCCGAGGCTGGCGGTGAAGGGGCTGTAGATATCGCTGGTGTAGACCGAGGTCATCTTGGGCCTGGCCTTTTCATAGATGTACTGGGACAGGCTGTTGGCCAGACTGGTGTCGTTGGGCGAGAGGTTGTTGAGCGTGGTGATGACGTCATTCGCCAGATCCGCCTGCCCGCTGTCGACATAGGCGTAGCCCAGCTCCGAATAGGCATCCAGGTAATCCTGCTGAATGGCGATGGCGCGCTTGAAGGCATCGATTGCCGCGTCGTGATTGCCCTGCCTGGCATAGGCCTGGCCGAGGCCGAAATTGCCGTAGGGTTCCCTTGGCCCCTGTTGGCGCACCAGTTCGAACTGCTCGATCGCGTCCGAGAACTGGCCGGTCCCGAGATAACCCTGGCCCAGCGCGTAGCGGTTGGCGGAACTGGGGTTGGCTTTCACCGCCAGTTCATACTGTTCACGGGCTTCGTCGTAACGCTCCTGGGTGGTGAAGATCTTGCCCAGTTGCATGCGCAGGTCATCGCGATCGGGGGCGATTTTCAGCGCTTTGGTGTAGGAGGCGATGGCGCCATCGTAATTCCCCTGGGTCAGTTGCGCGCGCGCCATGTAGTCATAGGCGTTGAGCGCGGCGTCGGAGGTCGGCGCCATGCTGATCGCGCGCTTGAAGTTGCCGATGGCGAGTTCGTATTGCTTGGACGAGAACTGGTCGAGGCCGGTGCTGAGCATGCGCTGGGCAAAGTTCACCTTCTGCGCGCTGTTCTGCGAGGAGAAGGTGAAGACGCTGTCGTTGCTGACGCTGAAGATATCCATGTTGCCGGCTCCAATCAGTGGGAGACCCACCTTGCGAATGATAGCGGCAATTTCTGGAAAAACATGAGCTTGCGCTTCCGCTCAGCCAGCGCGGCCGCCACTCACGCGTGGGTGTCCGGCCAGGTCCCGGGCGCTGAATACCGCGGTAAGACCGGCGGCGCCGAGCAGGTCCCGTACCGCCTCCGCCTGGTCCCAGCCATGCTCCAGCAGCAGCCAGCCCGCGGTCGCCAGGTGCGCGGGCGCTTGCGCGACCAGACGACGGATGAGGTCGAGGCCGTCGCTGCCGGAGGCCAGCGCCAGGGCCGGCTCGAACCGGAGGTCGCCTTGCTTCAGATGCGGATCGGCGGCGGCGATGTACGGGGGGTTGCCGACGATGAGGTGGAAGCGGCGATCGGCCAAGGCGTCGAAGCCATCGCTGGTCAGGAGTTCGACCCTGGCGCCCAGCGTTTCCGCGTTGCGCCGCGCCACGCGCAGGGCCGCCTCACTCAGGTCGATGCCGGTGATCCGGCAGCGCGGCCGCTCCAGGGCCAGGCTGACGGCGATGGCGCCGCTGCCGACGCCGATGTCGAGCACGTTGCGGGCTTCGTCCAACGGCAGGCGCTCCAGGGCGAGGTCCACCAGGAGTTCGGTATCCGGTCTCGGGATCAGCACGTCGGGCGTGACCTGGAACGGGCGGCCGTAGAACTCGCGCTCACCCAGCAGATAGGCGACCGGCTCGCCGGCGAGTCGCCGCGTGAGCAGGTCTTCGATGGCGCGTTCCTGATCCGGCGAGAGCGTGTCGCGGTCGTGGCCGATCAGCCAGGCGCGGTTCACGCCGAGGGCGTGGGCGAACAGGATCTGCGCTTCCAGGCGAGCTTCGCGGGGGGGAAGGTCGAGTGCTTCGGCCAGTTGCCGGGCGGCGTGGGAGAGGTGGTCACTCAGCATCGTGTAGCGCCGGCATCCCTGCCGGCGTCTGTTGAAAATGCGCCGGCAGGGATGCCGGCGCTGCTACATCTCCCCACTCAGCGCCGCGAGCAGTTCCGCCTGGTGTTCGGCGGTAAGCGCGGCGATGAGTTCGT
>CAZONS010000249.1:0-5529 GCA_964581195.1 uncultured Thiobacillus sp.
AGCACTACAAGGAGCCGGTGCTGATCTCCGGCACCGACGGCGTCGGCACCAAGCTGAAGCTCGCGTTCCAGATGAACAAGCACGACAGCATCGGCCAGGATCTGGTCGCCATGAGTGTCAACGACATCCTGGTGCAGGGCGCCGAGCCGCTGTTCTTCCTCGACTACTTCGCCTGTGGCCATCTCGATGTGGACGTGGCGGAACAGGTGGTGGCGGGCATCGCCAAGGGTTGCGAACTGGCCGGCTGCGCCCTGATCGGCGGTGAAACGGCGGAGATGCCGGGCATGTATCCGGCCGGCGAATACGACCTCGCCGGCTTTGCCGTGGGGGTGGCGGAAAAATCCAAGGTCATCGGCGGTCGCGACATCCGGCCCGGCGACGCCGTGCTCGGCCTCGCCTCCAGCGGCCCGCACTCCAACGGCTATTCCCTGGTGCGCAAGATCGTGGAAGTCAGCGGCGCCGACCTCGCCGGCGAATTCAACGGCAAGACGCTGGGCGAAACCCTGCTCGAACCCACCCGCATCTACGTCAAGCCGCTGCTGGCGCTGCTGAAGGAAATGCCGGTGAAAGGCATGGCCCACATCACCGGCGGCGGCATCACCGGCAACGTGCCGCGCATCCTCGCCGACGACCTCACCGCCGTCATCCGGGCGGATGCCTGGACCTTTCCGCCGGTGTTCCAGTGGCTGCAAACGCGGGGCAACGTCGCCCTCGCGGAAATGCACCGCACCTTCAACTGCGGCATCGGCATGGTGCTGGTGGTCGCCGACGCCGACGCCGAAGCCGCCATGCGTTTCCTCGCCGAACAGGGCGAGACGGTCTACCGCCTGGGCGTGATCGCCACCCGCGCCGAGGGGCAGGAACAGACGGTCATCGTCTGATGCGGGTCGTCATCCTCATCTCCGGTCGCGGCAGCAACATGCGGGCGCTGCTGGAGGCCGGCCTGCCGGTCGAATTCGCCTGCGTGATCAGCAACCGGGCGGATGCCGGTGGGCTGGAAACCGCCACCGCGCACGGGGTGCCGACGCGGGTACTGAACCATCGTGACTATGCCGACCGCGCCGCCTTCGACACCGCGCTGGCGGCCGAGATCGACCGCCATGCGCCGGACCTGGTCATCCTCGCCGGTTTCATGCGGGTGCTCTCGGACGCCTTCGTGACGCATTACGAACGCCGTCTGATCAACATCCATCCGGCCCTGCTGCCCGCCTTCCCGGGGCTCGATACCCATGCCCGGGCGTTGGCCGGCGGCGTCAAGCTGCACGGTTGCACGGTGCATTTCGTCACTCCGGAAGTGGACTCCGGCCCCATCCTGGCGCAGGCGGCGGTACCCGTCCTGGCCGACGACACGCCCGACACCCTGGCGGCGCGGGTGCTCGCGCAGGAGCACCGGATCTATCCCCAGGCGGTGCGCTGGTTCGCCGAGGGCCGCGTGCTCTGGCGCGAGGACGGCACGGTCAGCGTTCGAGGCCGCGCGGACATGGCGCGCGCGGCGCTGGTTTCCCCCGCGGACTGAGGTCGAGTCAGGATGAAACGCGCCACGCTGCTGCTGCTGTCCGCGCTGTTTATGGCGCCGCTGAGCGCGGGCCAGGCGCTGAGCGCGGCGACCGATGCGCGGGAATTTCCGGAGCGCCTGAACATGCGCTACGCGGTGCGCGCCGGTGACGATGGGTTCAGCCTCGGCAAGGCCTTCTATACCTGGCGACGCTGGGATAACCACTACCGTTTGGTCAGCAGCGCCGAGGCCAGCGGTCTCGCCGCCCTGTTCGTCAGCGGCAAGCTGGTGCAGCAGAGCGAGGGCACGCTCACCCGCATGGGCCTGCGGCCCGATTCGTACTGGCTGGAGCGCAATGGCCAGCGCAAGGACGCAGTCAGCTTCGACTGGGGCAATCAACGTCTGCGGCAGGGCGACGACGTGGCCACGTTGCCCGCCGGCAGTCAGGATGTACTGAGCTTTCCCTTCCACCTGGCACTCACCCTCGACGCCTCGGCGCCGGAGGCGCGCATCTGGGTGAGCAATGGCCGCAAGCTGCGTGAATACGTGTTCCGCAAGCTGGGGAACGAGCGCCTGCGCCTGGGCAAGGCGGAGGTCGACACCCTGCACCTGCGCGGCGAAAGCGCCGGCGAGGACCGGCTGGATGTCTGGCTGGCGCCCTCGCGGCAGTGGTTGCCACTGCGCATCCGCACCCTCGATTCCAAGGGCAAGGTGATGCTGCTGAACCTGGAGGCGGTTTCGTAGGAGCGGACCGCGTCCGCATTCTTCGCGTGGAGAAATCGCGGACGCGGTCCGCTCCTATGCCTTGCTCAATCCAGCCCGATGCCCAGCGCCGCGCGCGTCTCCAGTGCCACCGACAACGCCGCCTCGACATCCGTCGCCAGGCAGTTGTAATGCCCCATCTTGCGTCCCGGCCGGGCCTCCGCCTTGCCGTAGAGGTGCAGATGCAGCCCGGGTTGTCGCAGCAGCTTGTCCCAGGCCGGCTGGCTGGCGCCGGCATCCGGCCAGACATCGCCGAGCAGGTTGACCATCACCACCGGCGAGAGCAGGCGCGGGTCGCCCAGCGGCAGGCCGCAGAGCGCGCGCACCTGTTGCTGGAACTGGTCGCAGGCGGTCGCGTCGAGGGTGTAGTGACCGCTGTTGTGCGGACGCGGCGCCATCTCGTTGAACACGATGCGGCCGTCTTTCAGCACGAAGAACTCCACCGCCATGACCCCGACATAATCCAGTTCGCGCGCTAGATGCGCGGCCATGTCGCGTGCCCGTTCGGCAAGGCTTTCCGGTATCCGCGCCGGCACGATGCTGATGTCGAGGATGCCGTCGCGATGCTGGTTTTCCGCGATCGGGAAGAAGGCGATCTCGTCCATGGCGTTGCGTGCCAGGACCACGGAGACCTCGCGTTCCAGCGGCAGGAAGCCCTCCAGCAGGCAGGGCACCTCGCCCAGCTCCTTGAAGGTGGCGGCGAGATCGGCGGCGCTGTCCACCCGCGCCTGGCCCTTGCCGTCGTAGCCCAGGCGGCGGGTCTTCAGCAACGCGGGGGCGCCGACGCTCGCCCAGGCGGCGGCGAGATCGGCGGCCGTCTCGATGTTGGCGAATGGCGCCGTCTCGCAGCCGGAATCGCGGGCGTGGGTCTTTTCCTCCAGGCGATCCTGCGCCACCGCCAGGGCGGCGGCCGAGGGCGCCACCTGGCAATGCCTGGCCAGCATCTCCAGGCTTTGCGCCGGCACGTTCTCGAACTCGGTGGTGACGGCGTCACAGAGGCCGCCCATGCGCAGGAGCGCCACGGCGTCGCGATAGTCCGCCTTGAGGTGGATGTCGGCCAGCTGGCCGGCGGGTGAATTGGGGTCCGGGTCGAGCACCACGACCCGGTAGCCCATGACTTTGGCGGCGAGGGTGAACATGCGGCCGAGCTGGCCGCCACCGAGCACGCCGAGGGTGGCGCCGGGGAGGATCATGCGGCCTCCTTGGGCGGCCGCGAGGGGATGCGAGTGTCGCGGTTGTTCATGTCTGGTCATCCGGCAGGGCCATCGCCAGCACGCTCTCGCTCTGGCGCTGGCGGAAGGCGATCAATCTTTCCCGGATCTCCGGGTAGGCGTTGGCCAGCATCGCCGCCGCGAACAGGGCGGCGTTGGCGGCGCCGGCCTCGCCGATGGCGAAGGTGGCGGTGGGGATGCCCTTGGGCATCTGCACGATGGAGAGCAGGGAATCCATGCCCTTGAGCGCCTTGGACATCACCGGCACCCCGAGCACCGGCAGGTGCGTCTTGGCGGCGGTCATGCCGGGCAGGTGAGCGGCGCCGCCGGCACCGGCGATGATGCACTGGAGACCGCGTCCGGCGGCGCTTTCCGCGTATTCGAACAGCAGGTCCGGCGTGCGGTGGGCCGAAACCACGCGTTTTTCGAAGGGGATGCCGAACTGGGTCAGGAGGTCGGCGGCGTGGCGCATGGTGTCCCAGTCGCTGACGCTGCCCATGATGAGGCCTACGAGGGGTGCGGTCATGAAGGTCGTTTCCGTGGTCAAAAGGGGAGTCGGGCCGCGGGCGCGACCGCCCGCAGCAGGTGCCGAAACTGCGCCTGGATGCGGGCCAGCGCGGTCGCGTCGTCGGCTTCGAAACGCAGCGTGATCACCGGCGTGGTGTTGGAGGCGCGGATCAGGCCGAAGCCGTCGTCGTATTCCACCCGCAGGCCGTCCAGGTCGATGATCTCGCGGGCGCCCTCGAAATGAGCGTCCTCCCGCATGCGTTCGAGCAGCCGGTGCGGTTCGCCCTCATCCAGCCTGAGGTGGAGTTCCGGTGTGTTCACGCTGTCCGGCAGGGCGCGCAGGGTGGCGTCGAGGTCGGCTTGTTTCGAGAGGTATTCGAGCAGGCGGGCGCCGGCATAGAGGCCGTCGTCGAAGCCGTACCAGCGCTCCTGGAAAAATACGTGGCCACTCATCTCACCGGCCAGCAGGGCGCCGGTTTCCCGCATCTTCGCCTTCATCAGCGAGTGGCCGGTCTTCCAGATCAGGGGGTGGCCGCCGTGCGCGGTGATCCATGGGCGCAGGTTGCGGGTCGATTTCACGTCATAGATGACCAGGGCGCCGGGATGGCGTGACAGCACGTCGGCGGCGAACAGCATGAGCTGGCGGTCCGGATAGATGATGCCGCCATCCCGGGCGACCACGCCGAGGCGGTCGCCATCGCCGTCGAAGGCGAGGCCGATCTCGCCTTCGCCTTGCCGCAGTCTCGCGATCAGGTCAGCCAGGTTCGCCGGCACCGAAGGGTCGGGGTGGTGATTGGGGAAATGGCCGTCCACCTCGCAGAAGAGGGCTTCGACTTCGCAGCCTAGCGCCCGGAACAGTTCGGGGGCGTAAGCGCCGGCGACGCCGTTGCCGGCATCGATGACGATCCTCATCGGCCGCGCCAGTTTCACGTCGGCGGTGATGCGGGCGAAATAGTCGGCGGCGATGTCGACTTGCCGGTAGCCGCCCTCGCCCACGGCGAAATCATCGTTCTCGACGCGGCGTCGCAGATCCTGGATCGCCTCGCCGGACAGGGTGACGCCGGCGATCACGATCTTCAGACCGTTGTAATCGGGAGGGTTGTGCGAGCCGGTCAGCATCACCGCGCAGCCGGTGTCGAGGTGGTGGGCGGCGAAGTAGGCCATCGGCGTCGTCACCCTGCCCAGGTCGATGACATGGCCGCCACTCGCCTGGATGCCGGTTGCCAGGGCCGCGCTCAGGCTGGGCCCGGAGAGCCGTCCGTCACGACCGACGACGATGTCGCCACAGCCGCGCGCGCGCGCTTCGGTGGCCACCGCGCGACCGATCCGTTCGACCAGTTCGGGCGTCAGCGTCTTGCCGACGATGCCGCGAATATCGTAGGCCTTGAAAATTTCCGGGGGGATGCCGCCCATGACGATCCTGGCAGTGAGAGCGGCATGATTATCTTTGATTTGGCGGTCGGCCCGCCAGCAAGCCGCCAGCGTGTCATTTCGGCCGCACAAAAAAAGAGCGGCATCGGAAACCGATGCCGCTTGAAAAACCGCCATTGCGGC
>CAZONS010000250.1:0-5517 GCA_964581195.1 uncultured Thiobacillus sp.
CGTTGAGCCACTGGTTGCCACCATTGAGGATCGCCAGGTTCTTCTGGTCGACGCCCCAGTAGCGCAGCGCGTACCAGACGCGGCCCTGCGCCATGGCGTTGCCGGTGCTGCCGGTACCCATGGCGGCCACGATCATGTCCTTGGTCGGGTCGATGTTGTACTTCTTGAACAGGGCGTCCATCTGGGTGCCATCGGGGACCATGCTCGTGGTTTCGATGACGCCGTTGTTCCGGGTCTGAATCCACTCGGAGGAGGGGGAAAGGTAGGTGAAGACCGTGGTGCCGTTGGGCTTGATGTACTCGGCGCCCGCCGGGCCGGCGGCGACCTGCAGGATGATCAGCTTGCCGGTGATGCCGGCGGGGCGGTTGTTGGCCCAGTCGGCGATCCAGTTCTTCAGGGTGGTGGCCGTGATCAGGCCGTTGCGGTTGTTGTTGTAGTTCGCATCGGATTCCTGCGCGATCTGACTCGCGCTGTTGATCGTGTAGGTCACGCCGTTGACGGTGCCGCTGCTACCGCCGCCGCCGCCACAACCGACCAGGATCATGCCCGCCACCAGCGCGGCCGATGCCGCGACTTTCAAGTTCATACGATATTGCATTCCAGTCCCCTCAAGTTAAGCGTGCTGCGCAAGACGAACCGCCTTGCCGCGCGATCGGGTTACGCCAAAACGGCGGTGTTGAATTCCGGTTCAAGCCTTGATCACCACCGGCAGGACATCGCCTTCGATGACATCCAGCAAGGCGGCGTAATCCCCGGTCATGACGAACGTCTCGACTTCGGCGCCCGCTCGGCCGAGCGCCTCCGCGAGACCGGGCAAGCCGGCCTGTTCCGGCGAGGTGTGGATCAGGACGATCCTTTTCTTGGCGCTCATACGAAAAACACCACGTCACTGTTGATAATCCTGTTAGCCAGGGCCTCGACGTCTCGCCCCACCTGTTCCACGGGAACGTCCGCGAAATCCAGGGCTTCCAGTTGCTCCGCCACTTCGGGGCCCTCGGGGAGCCCCCCCCAGGCCGCGATCGCCACCTGGTCGTCGAGCAGGGTCAGGCCGCTGGCCATGCGCAGGGCTTCGACCTTCTTGTCGACGGGTACCATCAGAATGCGTTTTGCTTCAGCCATGTCGTCTCCTCAGAAAACCAGCACCTTGTCGCAGCGGTGCACGAGTTCGGCATCCTGGTACTGGCCGCCGACCACGACGTCTTCCGCCAGCCCATGGATGTCGAAAGCGCCGCCCGCGTAGCGTGCGGCACTGTGCTCGCAGACCAGGACGCTGCCGGGAACGGCGCGCGCCAGCGACACGAATTGCGCGTCGCCCAGCAGCATCACGCCGGTATCCGTAAGAAAGCATTCCGCCACCCAGCCGCGGGCGCGCGCCGCCTCGATCAGGCCCGAGGCCGCGGCGGCGTGGGCCGCGTCAGTCACCACGATTCCCAGTCGCATCGCTCAGGCCTTCCTGATCTTCCAGACGAAGTTGCCGTCCTCTTCCTTGCGGTCGATCAGGTCGTTGCCTTCGGCTTCGCACATGGAAGCGATCGACTCGCCGGAGGAGGGGTTGTCGAACAGCAGCGTCAGGACATCGCCGCTGGCGATCTTCTGCAGAGCCTTCTTGGTGTACATCTGCGGATGCGGGCAGGAATATCCGGTCACGTTCAGCGTCCATTCGCCGTTGCCGGTCTGTTCAAAACTCATTGCCATCTTTGTCTCCTGGGTCTCTTTTCAAATCAAATCGATGCGATCACAGGTCACAGCCGCCGTCTCGGGCCATTTTCCAGTCCATCCAGTAGGTGAATGCCTTCACCCCCACGTAGCCGCCGCCCACCATGCCGAGCAGGAAGACCCAGCCGCTGGGGTCGCCATTGGTCACGGTCGCGAAGAAGGCGCCGATGTTGCAGCCCATCGCCAGACGGGCGCCGATGCCCATCAGGATGCCGCCGACGATGGCGAAGGTCGCCGTCTCGACGGTGGGCAATTTCCACTTGAACTCACGCCGGGCGAGCGCCAGCACGGCGGCGCCCAGGATGATGCCGATGGACATGAAGCCGGGGGCGTTGAGCAGGGGGTTGGGCAGGCCGTTCTCGAGGCCGAAGAACACGTTGTCGCGCATCTCGATGCCCAGGCGCTCCATCACCCAGCCACCCCATTGGGCCTCCTGGGTGGTGATGTACCAATAACCCGGGTCGAACACCGACCCGTCGATGGAGAGGCCGCTGTTGTAGCCCATGGCGGAGAGCAGTTCGCCAAAGTTGAAGATGTTGTAGTGCTCGCGCAGTACCCCGGTCACCCACATGTGCAGGCCGGCGAAGATGCCCAGGCCGACGCCGGCGATGGCGGTGTTCTTCGAACTGACGCACATGTGCCAGATGCCGTTCAGCTCATCCGCCAGGGTCGGCGCCGTCTTCGCGGTCTTGCGCAGGTAGCTCTTGCGGTAATAGAAGTAGTACAGCGCCACCAGGATCAGCAGCACCGGGAAGATGGCGTTCACGAAGGTGTTGATGAAGATCGCCGTCATGCCCGACTCGCCCATGCCCAGCATGTCCGCCAGCGTCGCGCCCTTGCGGTCCCAGATGTAGCCGGTGGTGAACATGTCGAACCAACCCTGCGTGACCGACAGTTCATCCGGCATGCCCTTGGCCGCGGCCGACTCGGCCCAGGCGGCGGGCGCCAGCGCATCCACCCAGCCATCGGCGGTGACCACCAGGGCCTGGGAGAAGGAAATCGCGAAGATCACCAGGGCCGAGTTCAGATTGCCCTCGCCCGTCTTGTAGAGGGAGCCGGAAGCGCAGCCACCGGTGAAGACGAAGCCGAAGCCGAACACGAGGCCACCGGCCAATACGTGCCAGCCGAGCGGATGCGCATGGAAGGTATTGTGTCCGGTCAGGGTCACCACCGCCGCCGCGAGGGCATACAGGCCGACCGCGATCATCATGCCGACGGCCATGCGCGGCACCTTCACCGCGAACAGGTCGCGCACCGCGGCGGCCATGCAGAAGCGGCCGTACTGGAGGAAGAGTCCGTAGATCACGCCGAACCAGACGTAGACCAGCAGATATAAAAAGCGAGTGTCGATGGACAGGGCCCAGAGGGACCCCACGACCACAGCCAGCAGAATGCCTGCCGGATAGAGTTTCTGACGATGCTGCTGCATCCATCCCGCCTCTTGCAGCGTACCTGCGCTCACGTTCACGGCCTGTCTCCAGTCATACGGTTGTTTCGTTGATAAAACGCATCAATGCGCGCCGCACAGGCCCTTGCGCAGATAGATCCGCCAGCAGCCATCGGCCCGTGTCGTCAGCACATGCATGCACCCGAGCGTTTCCGCCAGGGAGGGAAATGACTCGACCGCGGCGGGGTTGTCGGAAACCACCTCGATCACTTCGCCTTCGTCGATCTGCCCGAGGATCTTCATGGTCAACAACTGTGGCCGTGGGCACATGGCGCCCATGCAGTCGACGACGTAGGCAATGCACACACGCCCCATTCCCGGCAGGTCTTCCTGACGGGCCAGCAAGGGCTCATGCGTGTTGCCGCGGTCCAGCCAGCTTGTCAGCCATCCCATCATCACCTCGCGCGATCGGCTTCATCCGACAGGAGATAAGCAGGTTGCATGCCAATGTGCTAATGGCAATGGAATCAAATGGATATCGTTGATTCGTGGCGCTGGCGAAGAAAAAAATGCAATTCGCTCCAGCGCCGTGGCGCCGCGATGGCTTTTTGCAATGGCCATTGCCGGGGCCTGGCGAGGGGGAGGGGGGGAAACGCGTGCCCGGGGTGAGGCAGGGCCGTTCCGGAGGTCGTCCGGGTGCCCGGGCGGAGCGTGCCCGGGCTGTGGGAGAGCGGGGAGGCGCTCAGACTTTCACGTAGACCCAGCCATCCCGCATGCGGCCGAGGATCTCCCCGATGGCGCTGGAGGCGACGCTGGCCTGTGGCACCAGTCGCACCTGGACACCGTCACGCTTGAAGCGGGCGATGGACTGGCCGCAGGCGACGAACGCGACATTGGCGTGACTGTCCGCGAGGCGCGCGATCCGCTCGCGATAGGGAGAGACGTCCTGGCGCAGGAGGTTGAGGCCATAACTGTTGACCACCACCTCGACCCGGGCGTTGCCGCCCCCCTCCTGAAGCATGCGCTCGGCCAGGTCGAGCACCGCTTCCAGCCGCGCCGGTTCGTTGGAATCGAGATGCAGCAACACCTTGCCCGGGTCGACCTGGGCCGTGAGCGAGACAGGTTGATAGCCGCTGGGCAGGCCGGCCAGGCGATCCACCCGCGGCGGTTGCTCGAATTCGCCCCGGGCCAGCCAGCCACCGCCCAGGCCCACCGCCAGCACGAGCAGGGCCGCCATGGCCTGGGGCAGCCAGTCGAAGCCGCGCCCCCGGGTCGCGCGGGTGGGGGGCAGGTCGGCATAGCCGCCCTTGAGCATTTCCTTCAGGGTGCGGGTCTCGCAGACGCGTGCCTTGAAGCTGCTGTCACCCTCGATGCGGCGGTAGGCGCGCTCCAGTTCGTCCGAGGTCAATTCGCCATCCACCAGGGCATTGAGATATTCCTGGGAGATGGGTTCGTTCATTGTGTCGTTCATTTCACCCTCCTCAGCTGCGGCGGGCATTTCACCTCCGCCGCCAGCAAACGTTCCTTGAGCGCCTGGCGCGCGCGGGACAGACGGCTCATCACCGTACCCACCGGCACATCCAGCGCTTTCGCCACCTGGGCATAACTGCATTCCTCTATATCCACCAGGGTGATGACCTGGCGCTGCGCCATGGGCAGCGCGGCGATGGCGCCACGCACCCGGGTCGCGGTCTGGCGGCTGGCATAGAGCCGATCCGGCCCCGGTTCGTCGGACAGGATGACCTCATCGAGTTCGTCGATGTCCGCGTACTCGCGGCGACCGCGCAGATGGTCCCGCCAGCAGTTGTTGAGGATGGAGAAGAGCCAGCCTTCCAGCGCTTCCTCCTCGCGCAACTGTCCCCGGCGCGCCAGCGCCTTGATCAGGGCCTCCTGGGCCAGGTCGTCGGCGAGATGGCCGTCGTGGCACCAGGCATAGGCCAGCCGATACAGGCGCGGGCGCATCGCCGTGAGCCGTTTGCGACCGGAAAAATCCAGAAAAGATAAGGGGTTTTGCACCAGCGTCTCCTCGCCATTTGCAGTGTGACGCAACAGGCAGCGGGTTTATTCCATCAAACCCAATAATCCATCCGCCGCGATGACGCCGAAGGCCTGCGCTACATGGCCACTTCGGCTAATGGACGCATCCGGAAAAAATTCATGGAATAAATCCGCGAGCCGCGACGTCTTATCTCGCAGGTGGGCTGTTCGTCCAACCACATGATATTGGAGAAGACCATGAAATCACTGATGTTCGCGGCCCTGCTGGCCGTAGCGGGCGCCGTCCCCGCCCTTGCCGCCACCGAGGCGTTCCAGGAAAAGGTCGTCTATCACGTCAACGACGCCAGCATCGCCCGCGTCGCCATGCGCAACATCGAGAACCATCTCAATGCCAGTCCCGGCGTCAAGATCGTGGT
>CAZONS010000251.1:0-5504 GCA_964581195.1 uncultured Thiobacillus sp.
CAGGCGCTCGATACCTTCTATGCCATCGACCCCGAGCATCCCCAGGTGGCCTACCGCGACTTCCTGAACTACATCGAACACGAACTCGCCGCCGAACTGGCCGCGCACCAGCCGCTTGGTCCCGTGCCACAGGGACGACTCGAGCGTCGACTCAAGGCGTTTCCCCTGGAACCGGAAATCAGCCTGTCGCCCAGCGAGAACAACAAGGATTACGTCCTGACCTTCTGCGCGGGTGACCGCCCCGGCCTGCTCGCCCAGGTCGCGCGCATTCTCACGGAACACCACGCAAGCGTCCTCACCGCCCGCATCAGCACCCTGGGGCAGCGCGCCGAGGACGTGTTCGTGCTCGAAGGTGAAGCCCTGGAGAAACCAAGCAAGCGACTGGCCCTGGAAAAGGCGCTCCTCGACAGCCTGCGGGTCGGCTAGCCTACCCGCGGCTCTCGCGGGCTGGACACGCGCTTGCCGTGCCTACCTGATCCAGGCGGATAACAGGCAGCCCATCAACTTGCGCGCTGCTCCGACGCCGCGCCCTGATACTTCTCGATCAGCATTTCGTTGATCAACCCGATCACTTCGCCGCTGGCCTTTTCGGCCGCTTCCATTTCCCGGATCAGAGCCATCCGATGCGACTCGTCGCTCATCCAGTCGGCACGCGATAGCTTGATGGCCCGGTGCACGGCGTCGTGGACAGCGGCATGCGGGTGCTCCAGCCTGACAAAGGCCTGGGTATGGCCGAACAACGCCTTGCCTTCACCTTCGTAATACCACTTGCCCAGGCGACACTGGTGGTGATTCGTCTGCGTGGCCTTGGCTTCATCGCACTCGCTTGCCTTCTGGATGGCCATGTAGGCGTTCTGCATGTAGATCATGTGGTCCATCTTGGCCAGGGAACCGAAGGAACGATCCTTGGACTTGGAAACCTGCTTGATGGTGGTGTCGGCGGCACTGTAGAACTCGTTAAACCGTGCCTTGAACCTGTCCATCTGCTGCTTGGAATCGGTGGCCACCTGATTGGCGGCTCCGGTCACGGTCACCATGCTGTCCACTTGCCGGGTAAAGCTGTCGACGATCGAGGTGATTTCCGCTGTGGAGAGCTTGGTCCGTTCGGACAGCTTGCGCACTTCATCCGCGACCACGGCGAATCCCCTGCCCATTTCTCCCGCGCGGGCAGCCTCGATCGCGGCATTGAGGGACAACAGGTTGGTCTGGTCGGCGATGTCGGCAATGATCCTGATGGCGGTATTGATCGCCGCGCTTTCCTCGCCCAGCGTCTGCGCGGCACTGGCCATTTCCCCCACGCGGTCGGTCATGCCGATCAGCGCATGGCTGATCTCGCCGACCGATGCCAGGCTGGAGGCAGCGGCTTCCCTATTGGTACGGGCAATGCTTTCGACCTCGTCCATCTCCTTGCTGGTCTGCAACATGTCCTGCTGGCTGAGCTTGAGGTTTTTCAGCAGATCCTTGGTGTTGGAGGCGTGCAGGTGGCTGGCCAGTTCATTCCTCCTGATCAACTGCTGGTTTTCCTCCATGGCGCGAATGGCCTGGCCAATCCGTTGCATCGACTGGGCGAATTGACCCGGCATCCCTTCGGCATACGGTTTGCGGTGGAAGCTGCCTTCCCCGACCAGGGCAAAACAGGTGCTGATCTCCTTGAAGTACATCTCGATGATGTCCAGGAACTCATTGAGTTCCCAGGCCACTTTTCCGACCTCTCCCAATCCCGCCGTGTTCGTCATGCGCAGATGCAACTGACCTTTGCGTGAATCGGCCAAGAGCGCCTGCATTCTCTCCAGGACATCGAGAGGGCGGCAGGCGCGACTCCAGGCATACCAGGCAAACGTGGCGGCCACGAGGGGAATGATGATCGTGAACCAGTTGAAGCCGTACTGGACCATATTCCAGCCGGCCAGGGCCACGATCAAGAGGGTAAAGCCAATGCAGGCATACAGGATCTGATGCCGGTAGTAGGGAATCCTTGCACTGATTCCAGGCGCGCTGATGGTCATGAGCAGTCGTCTACAGATTCAAAATGAATTTTTCATACGTACTCCCCAGTGCCTTGAGCTTGTCGGAGAGAAAGGCGACCGAGGCACTGGGCGCCGAAGCCGGCCCGACACGGCGTTCCACCTCCAGCATTTCCCGGTAAATGGGCTCGATGATCTGGACAGCCTCACGCCTGGGTTTGCGTCGCACGGAAAAGTAACCCACGACTTCTCCGTCTGAATTCCGGTCAGGCGTGATGTTGGCTAACACCCAGTAATAATCGCCGTCGGCCGTGATGTTCTTGACGTAGGCGAAAAACTCCCGCTCCGACTTCAGCACGTCCCAAAGCAGCTTGAACGCGCCGCGCGGCATGTCCGGATGACGGACGATGTTGTGCTGCACATTCAGAAGCTGGCTTTCCGGGTAATTGGCGATGCGCATGAAGACGCGGTTGGCGTAGGTGATGCGACCCTTCAGGTCGGTCTTCGAGATGATGACATCGGTATCGCCGAGCAGCACCTCACGTTGAGTCGGATTGAGTCTTGACTTCATGGATAACCTGTAACTCAAGCTATATGAGGGCGCTGATTCTACAAAATTAAGGAACCTCTGATCAACATGCCCATCCTTACTGGCCAAAACTCATTTTCATGATTTTCAGCGCACAAATTACAGGGTGAATCTGGTTTTGCCTACTATTTCATCACTTTCGTCGCATTTCAGGCGTGACTCGACCTGTTTGCACCCCAATCGGGGTATTGCGGGCGGATTACGCCCCTTGAGCGCAATTCGCGCCCACCGGCTGCATCAGTTTCCGACGCAGCAAATACAGATTTGCCAGCCCAAACAAGGTCTTCAGTTGCGCAAGATTTTTGGCCAACCCACGGTAACGCGTTTTGCGATAGCCAAATTGGCATTTCACAATCCGGAACATGTGTTCCACCTTGGCCCTCGGGCTGGCAATCAACCGATTGGCTTGCTTTTCCAGGTCATGCAATTTGCGACCCGGCTTGGCTTTGATCGGGGTAATCAGGAGAATTTCCTTTATTGCCAGCGCCTCGGCTTTATCTTTGCTGCCGTATGCGCTGTCACCCAGTACCGCTTCTTCCTCGCCATGCATGCAGTCTTCCATCTTCTGGCTGTCATGCACGCTCGCTGTGCTGCCTTCCACGGTATGGACTGCGCCACTGGCAGCGTCGACACCAATATGGGCTTTCATGCCGAAGTACCACTGGCCGTGTTTGTGGGTACTGCTCATCTCGGGATCCCGCGCCTTGTCCCGGTTCTTGGTGCTGGGTGGGGCGTGGATGATGGTGGCATCAACGATGGTGCCGCTCTTGAGAATCAGCCCTTTCTCGGTCAGATGGGCGTTGATCTCGGCAAACAGCGCTTCAGTCAGTTTGTTGTCTTCCAGCAGTCGGCGGAACTTGAGAATCGTCGTTTCGTCTGGAATGTCGGCATCCATCAAGCTCAACCCCGCAAAGTGGCGCAGCGCTTCAATGTCGTACAGGGCTTCTTCCATTCCAGGATCGGAGTAGCCGAACCAGTTCTGCAACAGATAAACCCGCAACATTGCCGACAGCGGCTTGGGCGGGCGCCCTCCCTTTGCTCCCACTTTCGGGTACTTCGGCTCAATCACCGCTTCCAGACGCGCAAACGGCACCGCCTTTTCCATTTCAGTCAGGAAGCGCTCTTTCTTGGTGATCTTTCGCTTGTGCAGGTAGGCCAGGTCAGAAAATGTGATTTGCTTCATGGGAGGTGCAATGAATTGGTCACGCGCAATTTTAACAGATACCACCCCACGCTTCGCTCAGTTTGTAGGCTGGACGCGGGACGGGAGGTTGATCAGAGATTCCTTAACAGAATCTACAGGCATATCACCTAAAAAAAAACCCGCACGAGGCGGGTTTTCTGGCATGCCCCGGATCTGACCGGGGCGACATCTGGTGGGTGCTAACGGGCTCGAACCGCTGACATTCTGCGTGTAAGGCAGACGCTCTACCAACTGAGCTAAGCACCCGGAAATCAGTTGAGCGCGTCCTTCAGTGCTTTACCGGGCCGGAACTTGGGTACTTTCGCGGCCTTGATCTTGATGGTCTCTCCCGTACGCGGGTTGCGGCCGCTGCGTGCGGCGCGCTTGTCGGCGTAAAAAGAACCGAAACCGACCAGTGTCACCGTGTCGCCCTTCCTGAGCGTTTTCGTAATGGCGGCAATGGCGCCATCCAGTGCCCGCCCCGCGGCCGCCTTGGAGATGTCGGCGGAAGTGGCCATGGCCTCGATCAATTCGGATTTATTCACAGCGTCCTCTCTCCAGTGTGTCATGCATGGCTCGGTATTTTCCGAGGCGCGCATGTTGAAGATCAGGCCCGCCGGTGTCAAGGCCGGCGAGCCTGAATCGGCCTCAGTGCTTGATGAAGGCGGGTTTGTCCTCGTTCGTCTGCACGGGTGATGGGGCGGCGCTGATTTCGTCCTCGGTCAACGGCACCGGATCATGCTCCAGGGCGGCGGTGAGCACCTGCTCGATCCATTTCACCGGCTGGATTTCCAGGCGGTTCTTGATGTTATCGGGGATGTCGGTGAGATCCTTGACGTTGCCATCCGGGATCAACACCTTCTTGATGCCGCCCCGGTGCGCGGCCAGGAGCTTTTCCTTGAGGCCACCGATCGGCAGCACTTCACCGCGCAGGGTGATCTCGCCGGTCATCGCCACTTCGCAGCGCACCGGGATGCCGGTGAACACCGAAACCATCGCGGTGGTGATGGCGGCGCCGGCGGAGGGGCCATCCTTGGGCGTGGCGCCTTCGGGGAGGTGGATGTGCATGTCCTTCTTCTCGAACGCGTCGGACTTGATGCCCAGGCTGGCCGCGCGACTGCGCACCACGGTGCGGGCCGCCTCGATGGACTCCTTCATCACGTCGCCCAGTTGACCGGTGCGGGTGATGCCGCCCTTGCCGGGCATGACGGTGGCTTCGATGGTGAGCAGTTCGCCGCCGACTTCCGTCCAGGCGAGGCCGGTGACCTGGCCGACCTGGTTGTTCATCTCCGCCATGCCGTAGGTATAGCGCTGCACGCCGAGATACTTGTCGAGGTTCTTCGGGTTGACGCTGATCTTGCCCTTGACCTTCTTGAGCGACTGGGCGGTAACGGCCTTGCGGCAGATCTTGGAGATTTCGCGTTCCAGGCTCCGCACCCCGGATTCGCGGGTGTAGTAGCGGACGATGTCGCGCAGCGCGGTTTCGGTGACGTGCAGTTCAGTGTCCTTGAGGCCGTTGTTCTTCATCTGCTTGGGCAGCAGATAGCGCAGGGCGATATTGATCTTCTCGTCCTCGGTGTAGCCGGACAGGCGGATCACTTCCATGCGGTCGAGCAGCGGCGCCGGGATGTTGAGCGAGTTGGCGGTAGCGACGAACATCACGTCGGAGAGGTCGTAATCGACTTCGACGTAGTGGTCCTGGAAGGTGTGGTTCTGCTCGGGATCGAGCACTTCCAGCAGCGCCGAGGACGGATCGCCACGGAAGTCC
>CAZONS010000252.1:0-5484 GCA_964581195.1 uncultured Thiobacillus sp.
CCGGCAAGAACTGCATGGGCCTGGAATTGCCCAACTCCCAGCGCCAGACGGTGCGGCTCACCGAGATCCTCTCCGCCAAGATCTACAACGACAACGCCTCGCCCCTGACCCTGGCGATGGGCAAGGACATCAGCGGCAACCCCATCGTCGCCGACCTGGGCAAGATGCCGCACGTGCTGGTGGCCGGCACCACCGGCTCCGGCAAGTCGGTGGCGATCAACGCCATGATCCTGTCGCTGCTCTACAAGTCGACGCCGGACGACGTGCGCCTGATCATGATCGACCCGAAGATGCTGGAACTCTCGTCCTACGAAGGCATTCCGCACCTGCTCGCGCCCGTCGTCACCGACATGAAGCTGGCCGCCAGCGCCCTCAACTGGTGCGTCGGCGAGATGGACAAGCGCTATCGCCTGATGTCCGCCTTCGGCGTGCGCAACATCGCCGGCTTCAACCAGAAGTTGAAGGAAGCGGAGAAGGCCGGCCAGCCCCTGACCAACCCCTTCTCGATCACCCCGGAAAACCCGGAGCGACTGTCTTCCCTGCCCTACATCGTCGTGCTCATCGACGAACTGGCCGACCTGATGATGGTGGCGGGCAAGAAGGTGGAAGAGCTCATCGCCCGCCTGGCGCAGAAGGCGCGCGCCGCCGGCATGCATCTGGTGCTGGCCACGCAGCGCCCCTCGGTGGACGTCATCACCGGCCTGATCAAGGCCAACATCCCCACCCGCGTCGCCTTCCAGGTCACCAGCCGCATCGATTCGCGCACCATCCTCGATCAGCAGGGCGCGGAATCGCTGCTCGGCCAGGGCGACATGCTCTACCTGCCACCCGGCCACGGCGTGCCGACGCGGGTGCATGGCGCCTTCGTCTCCGACGATGAAGTCCACCGGGTTTGTGCCTGGCTCAAGGAACTCGGGCCGCCGCAATATGACGAAGCAGTGTTGGCCAGCCCCGAGGATGAGGAAGGCGAAGATGCGGCGGACAGCGATGCCGAGGCGGATGCGCTCTATGACGACGCCGTCGCCTATGTGCTCAAGAGCCGTCGCGCCTCGATCTCCTCGGTGCAGCGTCAACTCAGGATCGGCTACAACCGCGCCGCCCGCCTCATCGAGGCGATGGAGCGGGCCGGACTGGTTTCTCCCATGCAAACGAATGGCAACCGAGAAGTGATCGCCCCGAGAAATGACGCGTAAACCCCTGCTCACCCTCCTGTTCAGCCTCTGCGCCGCCTTTTTGGCGCCCCTTCCCGTCCTTGCCGACGCCCCGGCGCGACTGGCCGCCTTCGTCAGCCAGACCAAGGGCCTCAAGGCCCAGTTCAGTCAGACCGTCGTCGACCGTAACGGCAGGAAAGTCCAGGAATCCAGCGGTACCCTGTTCTTCTCCCGGCCGGGAAAGTTCCGCTGGGTCTATCACAAGCCCTACGCGCAACTGCTGGTGGGCGACGGAAAACGGCTGTGGATCTACGACGAGGATCTCGACCAGGTCACCGTGCGCAAGCTCGATCTCGCCATCGGCGACAGTCCCGCCGCGCTGCTGGCGGGCGAGAACGACATCGAAAGACGTTTCAACCTGAAGGATGCCGGCGGCCGGAATGGTCTGGAGTGGGTCGAGGCGACACCGAAGACTTCCGGCGGCAGCTTCGAGGTCGTCCTGCTGGGATTCAGGGGCGACAACCTGCAGGCGATGGAACTGAAGGACAGTTTCGGGCAGACCACCCTGCTGCGCTTCTCCAACCTGGAGCGCAACCCGTCGCTCGGCGGCAGCCTGTTCCGCTTCAGCCCGCCCAAGGGCGCGGATGTGATCAGCGACGACTAGAAGCCTGTCGGACCTTGGTCACCGATAGCGAAAATTGGCCCCGTCGAGCTCAGTTTTTCCCGGTTTCGCTGGTGGCGAGTCGCCCCGGCGGCGTGGCGGCATTCCTGCTGCTGACGGCCCTGACCCTGAGCGGTTGCGCCACCCCCGGACCGGGCCAGAAGCAACCGGAAGGTTTCACGCCACTGGCGCGCGATGCGCGGGTCTGGCACGAGTCCACCGCGGCGGCCTATGCCGAGGAGGTCGCCGCCCATCTCGACCCGGCCATCGCGGCGGTGGAGGCCGTGCATGGCCTGCCATTCCCGCGACCGCCCCGTGTATTCGTCTGCGCGAGCCAACCCTGCTTCAAGCGTCTGGTGCCGGTGCCCGGCTATACCGCCGCCGTCCTGCCGGGTGAAGTCCTTGCGCTGTCGCCTCGGCTGGATCTGGAGGAAAACGAAAGGTTACCCGGCATCCTCGCGCACGAACTGTCCCATCTGCATCTCGGGCAACGCCTGGGCCATTACACCGCCGAGCTTCCGGTCTGGTTTCATGAAGGACTCGCCAGCCTGGTGGCGAACGGCGGCGGCGCCGAGTTCAGCAGCGACGTGGAGGCCTGCGATGCCTGGGATGCCGGTCGCAAGATCGACTTCGCGCGACTCGACACCCCGGGAAAGCGCCATCGGGCGGCCGACTTCAAGATGTCGATCCACGCGTTCTATCGCCAGGCCTGGCGTTTCCTGGAGTATCTGAGAGGGCGCGACCCCGGGGGCTTCACCACGATGCTGCGCGACATCCAGGGCGGCAAGCCCTTCGCCGCCGCGATCGCGGACACTTATCACAGCAGCCTGGAACGACTCGGCCTCGAATTCGAGTTCGACAACCGCTGATCCAGCCGCCGCCTCCGTTCTTACCAGTTGGTTTCCCGTTCGGCCGTCGCGGAAATCCTGTGGATGGACAGATCGGCGCCGTTGAACTCATCTTCGGCATCGAGACGCAGCCCGACTGCCAGTTTCAGCAGACCGTAGACCGCCGCCCCTCCCACCAACGCGATGGCAAGCCCCGTCAGAGTACCAACCAGTTGCGCGAGGAAGGTCACGCCGCCCAGCCCCCCCAGGGCATGCAAGCCGAAAATCCCGGCCGCGATGCCGCCCCAGGCGCCGCACAGACCGTGCAGGGGCCAGACACCGAGCACATCGTCGATCTTCCAGCGGTTCTGGGTGATGGTGAACATGACCACGAACAGGGCGCCGGCGATGGCACCCGTGGCGAGCGCGCCAAGCGGGTGCATCAGGTCGGAACCCGCGCACACCGCGACGAGACCGGCCAGCGGCCCGTTGTGGATGAAGCCGGGGTCGTTCTTGCCGACGAACAGCGCCGCCAGGGTGCCGCCCACCATCGCCATCAGCGAATTGACGGCCACCAGGCCGGAAACGGCTTCCAGGGTTTGCGCGGACATCACGTTGAAGCCGAACCAGCCCACCGTGAGTATCCAGGCCCCCAGGGCGAGGAAGGGAATGCTGGAAGGCGGATGCGCGGACATGGCGCCATCGTGACGGTAGCGCCCGCGCCTGGCGCCGAGCAGCAACACCGCCGGCAGGGCGATCCAGCCGCCCACCGCGTGCACCACCACCGAGCCGGCGAAATCGTGGAACCTGGCGCCGAATGCGGCATTGACCCAGTCCTGCCAGCCCAGGTTGTTGTTCCAGGCCAGGCCCTCGAAGAAGGGGTACACGAAACCGACCAGGATGAAGGTGGCCGCCAGTTGCGGGTTGAAGCGGGCGCGCTCGGCGATGCCACCGGAAATGATGGCGGGGATCGCCGCCGCGAAGGTCAGCAGGAAGAAGAACTTCACCAGATCGTAGCCACTCTTCAGTACCAACTGATCGGCGCCGATCATGAAATGCACGCCGTAGGCGATGCCATAACCGATGAAGAAATAGGCGATGGTGGACACCGAGAAGTCGGTCAGTATCTTCACCAGGGCGTTGACCTGGTTCTTCTTGCGCACCGTACCGAGTTCGAGAAAGGCGAAACCGGCGTGCATCGCCAGCACCATGATGGCGCCGAGCAGAATGAAGAGAACATCAGCGCCCGATTTGAATGCATCCATGAGTGTCTCCAGCAGAATTTGAAACCTACTAGCAAGACCCATGCCTTCAATCAGGGCAGCATGCACCCGAATGAAGTACGCTTCACGCAATGTCTCAACAACAATGCAAGCCGTTGATATTCATATGCATATCCACCGCGGACCGGAACCCGGCGGCATCCCTGGAGCATGCATCATGGTGCATCATGGAATCACGCCATGAAAAAACGCCCCAGCACGGGGCGTTGAGCACGGCGGATGCACCAAACAGGAGCCTCAGGGAGACTTCCGCTGCTCATCCTCGATCCGGTCGAACTCCTTGTCCATATCCTCGATGGACATCGGCTGATAGGGGTCCTCCTCCTCTTCCGTCTTCGACTTGTTCCGGATCAACCATGAGGCCACCAGCACACCCAGTTCATAAAGCAGCCAGAGCGGAACGGCGAGCATGATCTGCGAGACCACGTCGGGCGGCGTGAAGATGGCGCCGATCACGAAGGCGCCGACGATGACGTAGGGCCGCGCCTCCTTGAATTGATGGATCTCGACCATGCCCATGTAGGCGAGCGCCACCACCACGATGGGCACTTCGAAGGTGAGACCGAAGGCCATGAACATGGTGATGACGAAATCGAGGTACTTGTTGATGTCGGTCATGACCGCCACGCCCGCCGGCGCGATGCCGACGATGAAGCCGAATACGACCGGGAATACCAGGAAGTAGGCGAACGCCATGCCGCAGGCGAACAGCACCAGGCTGGCGACCACCATGGGTACGATGAACTTCTTCTCGTGGGAATAGAGACCCGGGGCGATGAAGGCCCAGACCTGATAGAGGATGACCGGCAGGGCGCCGAGAAAGGCGGTCATCATGGCCACCTTGATGGGCACGAAGAACGGCGTGACCACCTCGGTCGCGATCATCTGCCCCCCCTTGGGCAACTTGGCGAGCATCGGCTGCGCCAGAAGGGTGTAGAGATCGTTGGCGAAGGGAAACAGGCAGACGAACAGGACGAGCCAGGCGATCACCGAGCGCAGCAAACGGTCGCGCAGTTCGATGAGATGGGAGATGAACGTTTCCGTGCCTTCCATGCGATGTCTCAAACGGCCTTGGTGTCGGGAGCGCCCGAGGGGGCCTCCCCGACCTTCGCGGGTTCGGCGGGTGCCGTCGCGGTGGCCGTGGCGGTGTCAGGCATGGCCCCGGCGGTCGCTGGCGCGTCCAGCGCCGCCGGCTCCTCCGGCAGGGCGATCGCGGCGGCCTGTTCTTCCTTCACCCGGTCCCACTCCTTCATGGTCAGGCCCCCATCGGTGGCGCTCATCGCCTGCATGACCTTGCTGATCTGGCCAGTCTCCTCCGCCACCGTTTCCTCGACCTGACGGGCGCCATCCTTGGCCAGGATCTCGTAGCGCTGCACCGTGTCCTTCATTTCCTGCTGCATCTTGCGCAATTCGTCCAGCTTGATGTCGCGGTCGATGTCCTGCTTGACCTGCGACACGTAGCGGTTGAGCTTGCCCACCCACTGGCCGGCGGTGCGCGCCACCTTGGGCAGCCGCTCCGGGCCGATCACGATGAGGGCAATGACGCCGACGATCAGGAGTTC
>CAZONS010000253.1:0-5463 GCA_964581195.1 uncultured Thiobacillus sp.
GCCGGCGCCGGCGCTGCTGACCAGCAGGCCGAGGGTGCGGGCATCGCCGTCGAAAATCGTCCGCGCGTAGAGCGGCATCATCACGACATAGGGCGTGACCAGGAAGCTGATGGCGGCGACCAGCAGCAGGAACAGCCGGATGTCGCGGTGCCCGAAGGTGTAGCGCAGGCCCTCGCCGAGGGCGCGCAGGGCGGGCTGCGATCGGTCGCCGCTGGGTGCCACCCGCAGCGCGCGCAGGGCGAGCAGCACGGCGAGGAAGGAGAGGGCGTTGATCAGGAAGCAGACCGCCTCGCCGGCCGCCGCGATGATGAGGCCGGCGATGGCGGGCGCGACGAAGCGGGTGGAGTTCATCACGAAGGAGTTGAGGGCGATGGCATTGGCCAGTTGCGCCCGGTCTTCCACGAGATTCGCCACCAGGGATTGCCGCACCGGCATGTCCATGGCGTTGATGCAGCCCATGAGAAAGGCCAGCCCGAGCAGCAGCGCCGGCGTGATCCAGCCCTGCCAGGTGAGCAGGGCGAGCAGCAGCGCCTGGAGCATCGCCAGGGACTGGGTCCATTGCATCAGGCGGCGGCGGTCGACGCGGTCCGACCAGACGCCGCCGAAGGCGCCGAACAGGAGGATCGGCACCTGGCTGGCGAAGCCGAGCAGGCCGAGGACCAGGGCGGAGTCGGTGAGGCGATAGGCCAGCCAGCCCATCGCGATCTGCTGCATCCAGGTGCCGGCGACCGAGACCAGTTGGCCGGCGAAGTAGATGCGGAAATCGCGCGAACGCAGGGCGCGCAGGGGATGCAGGTCGCGGCGGCGGGGGGCCGCCGGGCCGCTCGGGAGGGGGGCGGGTGTTTCGGACATGCGCTTGCTCTGGCCGGGCATTCCGGGATTCAGACGGTGGCTCTCACCTTGCGGTAAGCCGCCAGCAGCCGCTGATGCATGTCGCAGCCGGCGAGGTCGCCTCCGGGCGCGTCCAGGCCGAAGAAGCGGCGCTCGCCGCGCAGCATGGCCTCGGCGGTCGCCAGGGTGGCGTCCCCATACAGACTGAGCAGGCTGTCGCGGTAGCGCGCGGCATCCGGCATCTCCAGCAGGGTCTCGATGCAGCGATAGACGCGTCCGCGCGCCGGGTCCAGGTGGCCGAAATGGCGCGCCCACTGGCAGCCCTCGCGCGTGGCCTCGCGGTCGCCGAGGGCGAGGGCGAGCCACGCTTTCAGTTCGCCCACGCGCAGTTCCTGCCAGAGCGAACCGGCATCGGCGGCCAGGCCGATCAGGGCGGCGACCGGCCGCTGATCGTCGATGCCGAGTTCGTTCAGGCTGTCGAGCAGCGCCTGGAGGTCCGCGTCGGCGAGCCGGGACAGATTCAGGATGGCCGGATGCAGGTCGTTGCCGACGCTGTTGTTGTTCCACTCCAGGTCGTCGAGCGGATAAATCTCGGACATGCCCGGCACCAGGATGCGGCAGGCGTATACACCCAGGTGGTCGAAGTCGGCGATGTAGACATCGCGCCCGTCGGCGTGGATGGCGGCGCACAGGCGCGTGAACTCGTCTTCCGTGCCGCCCTGGAAATCCCAGTCGGCGAAGGCGAAATCCGGCCCGGCGCGCAGGAACTCCCAACTGATGACGCCGCTGGAGTCGACGAAATGGATTTCCAGGTTCTGCGCGTCGGCGATTTCGTCGAGGTCGAAGCCCGGTTCCGGGAAATCGCCCAAGGCGTCCAGCGCGCGGCCCTGCAGCAACTCGGTGAGGGCGCGTTCCAGCGCGACCTCGAAGCGTGGATGCGCGCCGAAGCTGGCGAAGCAGCCCTGGTCATGCGGGTTGAGCAGGGTCACGTTCATCACCGGGTAGCGGCCGCCGAGCGAAGCGTCCTTGACCAGGATGCCGAAGCCGGCGGCGCGCAGATCGCGAATGCCGGCGGCGATCTTCGGGTAACGGGCGATCACCGCTTCCGGCACATCGGGCAGGCACAGCCCCTCGCCGATGATGCGGAACTTGACGTGCCGCTCGAAGATTTCCGAGAGCGCCTGCACCCGCGCCTCGGCGGCGGTATTCCCCGCCGACATGCCGTTGCTGACATACAGGTTGCCGATCAGGTTGACCGGGAACCAGAGCGTGGCGCCATCGCGCTGGCGTCGATAGGGCAGGGCGCAGATGCCGCGCGCCGCGTTGCCGGAGTTGCGGTCGACCAGGGCGCCGGCCGCGACCGCGCCATCGGGGTTGTAGAAGTCGCGCAGGGCGGCATCCAGCACCTCTTCCGGCCAGGCCGCATCCGCGGGCAGGGGAAACCAGCGCTCGCTCGGGTAGTGGACATGGGGCTGGTCCGCCAGCGTGGCGCCGAGGTAGTAATGCGACCAGAAATAGTTGCAGCCGAGACGTTCGAAGAATTCGCCCAGGGCGCTGGCGCGCGCGGCCTTCTCGGAGGCGCCCTTGCCGTTGGTGAACAGCAACGGGCAGTCGCGGTCGCGGATGTGCACCGACCAGGCGTGGGCGACCGGGTTCAGCCAGGAACGCTCCTCGATGTGGAAACCCAGGGCCGCCAGCCGGGACTGCATGGATTGGATGGAGGATTCCAGGGAGGCGTCCTTGCCGACGATGAAGCTTTCTATTTGCATGGGGATTCCAGTGGGGTGCCGGGAGGGGCGGGGGACTCGAAATGTCGTCGCGAACCGGCGGGGAGATCGTTCTCCCGGCGAAGCATGACCGTGAACCGATCATCGCGGCAAGAGCCGCTGCCCTCGTCCGCCCTGGATCGGGTGGCTATATTGAATGAGTTCGCGCCGGATGCCCAGGCGCGGGGGAAAGAAGATGACCACAGTACTTGTAATCGCGGGTTCCTACCGTCCGGAAGGCCTGATCGATCAGGCGGTGACCGCCGCCGCCGCCGCCGCCCGCCGCGCCGGCGCGCGAGTGGATGTGATCCAGTTGCGCGACTACCCCATCGCCTTCTGCCAGAACTGCCGGGAATGCACGCAACGGCCCGGCGAGGCGCCCGGCGACTGCGTCCAGGACGACCGCATGGCGGAACTGATCGGCATGATCGAGGCCGCCGATGCCTACATCCTCGCCTCGCCGACCAACTTCCATTCGGTCACCGCGCTGTTCAAGCGCTTCATGGAACGTTTGGTGGTCTACGCCTACTGGCCGTGGGGCGAGCCTGCCCCGGTCGCGCGCCGGCCCGGCGTGGCGAAAAAGGCCCTGCTGATCGCCTCGTGCGCGGCGCCGGCCCCACTCGGGCGGCTGTTCTTCACCACCCTGAAGCAGTTGCGCCTGACCGCCAGAACGATCGGCGCCAGGCCGGTCGGCGATGTCTTCGTGGGACAGGCGGCGGGCGAGCCGCGCGCGCCACTCGGCGAGCGTCAGATGGCGCGTCTGGAGCGTCTGGCGACGCGGCTGGCGCGATAATCCGGGGGGGGCTGGAAACCGGGTGAGGAAGGTCGCCTGAAAGCGGACAATCGCGGCGGATCACTTCCCCCATTCCGCCATGTCCATCGCCCTCATCATCTTTCCCATCTTCGCGCTCATCCTCATGGGCGGGGCGGCGCGGCGCTGGATGGACGAAGCCTTCTGGCGGGGGCTGGAACGCCTGATCTATTTCGTGTTCTTTCCCGCCCTGCTGTTCCACACCCTGTCGCACGCGCGCATGGACTTCGGCGCCGCCACGCCGATGTTGCTGGTGGGCATCGCCTTCACCGTTCTGGGGATGGGGCTGGGTTATCTCGGCAAGTTTCTGTTTCGCGATCCGCCCCGGGTGTTTGCCGCCGCCTTCCAGTGTTCCTTCCGCTTCAACAGCTATGTCGGGCTGGCGGTGGCGGGGGCGCTGCACGGCAGGCAGGGCATCGCCGCCATCGGTCTGCTCATGGGCTTCCTGGTGCCGCTGGCCAATGTCGCGGCGGTGGCGGTTCTGGCGCGGCACGGCGAGGGCAACTGGCTGAAGAGTCTGCTCGGCAATCCGCTGATCCTGGCCACCGCCGGCGGTCTGGCGTTCTCGCAGGCGGGGCTGAGCCTGCCCGGGGTCATCGACAGTACCCTGGAACTGCTTGCGCGCGCGTCGCTGCCGCTGGGCTTGATCGCGGTCGGGGCCGGCATGCGGGTGAACGAGCTGGGCCATGCGCGTGGCCATCTCTGGTATGGGGTGGCGGTGAAGTTGCTGCTGCTGCCGGCCATCGCCTGGGGACTGGGCCGCGCCGCCGGACTGCAGGGGCTCTGGTTCGATACCGCCCTGCTGCTGGCTGCCCTGCCGCATTCCACCGTCGCCTATCTGCTGGCGGTGCGGATGGGGGGGGACGGCAAGATCAGCGCCAACCAGATCACGGTGACCACGCTGCTGGCGATGTTCAGCCTGCCGTTCTGGCTGGCGCTGGCGCGGGCGGCGTAGCCGGAAGGCAATGGAATGAACGACGGAAATAAAAAAGCCGGGACATGTCCCGGCTTTTCTCAACCCTTGCGGGCCGTGATCAAGCGTTCTGGATGTTGGACGCTTGCTTGCCCTTCGGGCCTTGGGTTACTTCGAAGCTCACGCGCTGACCGTCTTTCAGGGTCTTGAAGCCACCCATCTGGATAGCGGAGAAGTGAGCGAACAGATCTTCGCCACCGCCATCAGGAGTGATAAAGCCAAAACCCTTGGTTTCGTTGAACCATTTCACGGTACCAGTTGCCATTTGTTGCAGTCCTTAAAGAGATAGAAGGGGAAATCCCCCGGTACATGTTCAATTACAAGGCTGCATCTGGTTTGGAACCGGTACGTCAACGACTTGAAATCAAACACCTGGCGCGCGTTTTACGCGGATGCCCCGGCCAGGTCAACATTAATTTTCCCGGAGCGGCTGCTGCGGCGGCCGCTTCTGGCATAAGCTACGCCGTCCCGGTGCCCGCCACTCGTCCCCTACATCCAGCAAGAGGAGATGCAGAAATGAAGGTCCATGGTTTTCCCGATACCCGTCTGACCCCCCTGGCCGTCCTGGTCGCGATCGGCCTGTTGAACCTGTCCGGCTGTGCCACCCGGGAGTTCGTGCAGCAGGAGGTGAGTGGCGTCAACAGTCGGATCGACGCGCTGCAGGGTCTGCTCAAGGACGCCAATCAACGGATCGACGGCAATGGCGTGCGGCTCAACTATGCCGAGACGCATCTCGATCGGGCCGAGCAGACCGCCTCCGTCCTGGGCCGACGTATCGACGACACCCTGGCCGGTCTGGCGGGCGCCAATCAGCGTCTGGATGGGCTGGGCGGCGAACTGGCGGCGGCGCATGGCCGCATCGCCGCCAACGAGGTCGAGATCGCGCGCGCGCACCAGCGCGTCGATGTCGCCGAGTCGCGCATCCTGGCCGAGAGCCAGCGGGTGGAAGGCGCGCTGGCCAGTCTCGCCAGGACGGAGAGTCGCCTGGGCGCGGCGGAATCCGAGCTGCGGATCTTGTCGAGCGCGCGGGCGGTGGAAGGAATCCCGGCGGCGCCCGTCGAGGCCGTCACGTCCATGCCGGA
>CAZONS010000254.1:0-5446 GCA_964581195.1 uncultured Thiobacillus sp.
TCGTCACCCTGTCCGACCTGATGCAGTCCCTGGTCGGCGACATGATGCCGCTCTCCGACGACCCGGAAGAATCCCTCGCCGTGCGCCGCCAGGACGGCTCCTGGCTGCTCGATGGCCTGCTTGCCATCGACGAGATGAAGGACAAGCTGGACATCCGCCACCTGCCGCAGGAGCAGCTCGGCAACTACCACACCGTCGGTGGTTTCGTCCTCGCCCTGCTTGGTCATATCCCGCGCAAGGCGGAACGCTTCACCTGGGCCGAATGGGAGTTCGAGGTGGTCGACGTCGACCGCAACCGCGTCGACCAGGTCCTGGCCAGCCGGGTGGCTGGAACTGGAGACGACGCAAGCCTCTAGAACCGGGCCATGCAGTGGATCGGACGATTTGCGGCAACGAAGTGACGTAAATCGTCACCTTGGGAAGCGGTGAGAACACGGTTGGCAAGGTGAGATTGTTAATGGTGCCAATTAAAACAATTAGATAGATATTGTTGTTTTGGCGGGGTCGGTACTGGCACGGTTCACGCTAAAGACAGTTCACCATGCCGGCACATGCAACCGACGGCGGGCTTGAACCTTCCATCCCAACTTCAGGAGTTCATCATGAAACAACTTTCTCAGCGTTATGCGCACAAGCCCGGCCAATCCGGCTTCACCCTGATCGAACTGTTGATCGTCGTGGCCATCATCGGCATTCTGGCGGCGATTGCCGTGCCGAGTTATCAGAGCTACAGCAACAAGGCCAAGTTTTCCGAGGTGGTATTGGCCGCCGGTCCTTACAAGACTGCCATCGACCTCGCCGCCCAGTCGGGCGCGCTGACGACTTTGACGGGCGCCGACAACGGCGCCATGGGCATCCCCGCCTCTCCGTCTGCTTCGGGCTATGTCGGTTCTGTGGTGGTCGATGAGGGTGTGATCACCGCGACCAGCTCCGGTATCACGGGTACCAACTACACGTTTACCTTGACTCCTGGTGGCGTAACGGCGCCGATCCAGTGGACCAAGGGTGGTACTTGTGTCGCAGCCGGGCTCTGCTGAGCGCGTGGTCTGAACCGCACGGAATCAGGGTCATCCTCAGCCTGATATCGACCAGCAAAAACGCCGGCCCTGTGCCGGCGTTTTTGCTGTGTGATTTCTCATTCACATGACACTTTGGCTGCCTGTCGTTCTGGCTTTGCTGGTAGCCGTCCTGGCGCCTTTCTCTGCCCTTGCTGGTGTGCTCCTGTTGTTGCCGGCCCTGGTTGTCGTGTGGCGTGACGGATTATTTGCGCGCGGGGTGCACTCCGCGCTTCTCATCGGTTTGCTGCTCTGGATCCCGTTTTCCCTGGTCTGGAGCCAGTCGCCAGGCCTGTCCCTGACCCAACTGGCGGTGCTGCTCTGCCTGCCCCTTGGCTGGCAGGCGGGGCGGGCCTTGCACCGCCGGGGGCAACTGAACCACTTGCTTGGGTACGGCCTGCCCGCGCTGCTGGCCGGGCTGATCCTCTGGGGTCTGGCGCAAGGCCCCAACACCTTCACGGCCAAACCGCAGGGCCCCTTCAACGACCCCAACACCTACGCCGCCGTCCTGAATCTGCTGCTGCTTCCGGTGCTGGCGCGCTACCTGGCCGCAGATCTTGCGCGGCAGGCATCCTGGTGGCGGACCGGTCACCTGGCCTTGCTGGCGGCTACGGCGTTCGTGGCTTTTCTCACGGCCTCGCGTGGCGCCTCCCTCGCGCTGCTCCTGGTGCTGCCCTGCCTGTTCTGGCTGGCGCGCAAGCAGCCGGACATCCAGCGCAAGCTGGCGCTGTTGGGGGTTGTGGTCGCATCGACCTATCTGGCCGCCTATCTCGTCGGCGGCGGCGCCAATGTCGGCCAGCGCCTGGTCAACACGGTCACGGGTGGCGACCCCGCTCGACTGATGCTGATGAAATCGGCCTGGCTGATGATCCAGGACCACCCCTGGCTGGGCACCGGCCTGGGCACCTTCCGCCTGCTCTATCCGCAATACCGTGCCAGTGACGAGGCGGCCACCGCGGGGGGATGGGTGCACAACGACTACCTTCAGGTCTGGCTGGAGGCGGGGTTGCCGATGTTGCTGCTGATGTTGGGGCTGGCGGCCTGGGTGGCCTGGTCGATCTGGAAGACCATGCGCGAGGCCGGGCCCGACGCCTTGCCACGCATGGGCTATCTGGCCGCGATCGCCGCCATCCAGCTGCATGCGCTGGTCAATTTCCTCTTCTTCTTCTCGATGGTGAGTCTGCTGGTCGGGCTGTATCTGGCGCGTCTTGCTCCCCCCCTTGAGAAAGCGGGCAGCCAGGAGGCGCCACGGCCATCCAGGCACCTGCGCGCCCTCCGCCTGGCCAGCGGCGGCTATGCCCTGATCCTCGGCTGGCTCTTGCTGGGCCAGGTGGCGGTGGAGGGCCTGCTGGGCCAGGCGCGGCCGATCCAGCAGGCGCTGCTGCACTGGGGGATCGCTTATCCACGCTACGAGGTGGCCTATCGGCTGTCGATCCTCGCGCCCTTCCACCCGACGCCACAGCAGGTCATGGGGCTGGAACTGGCGTCCCTGTCGGGCGAGGGCGGGCCGATGCGGGAGGAGGCCCTGCAGCGCATGGAGGCCGGCTGGCAGCGCGCGCCCTGCTATCTGCCCTATGCCAATGCCGCGCTGGCCCAGATTGCCCTCGACCCGCTGGATGACGTCCTGCGCGCACGCGGCCAGGCCGTTGTCGAGCGCAGCCTCGCCTGCAATGCCCGCCACGGCCTGTCCTATTACTACGCCGGGATTCTGGCGACCTCCGCGGATGACGCGCTGACCTGGTGGCGCGCCGGCATGGCCGCCTCACCGCTGGTGGTCGACGACCTGCTGTTGACCGCCGCCATCCTGTCGCGCGCCACGCCCGGCCAGGAACGGCCGCTGGCGGAACTGGCGGAGCAGATGGCACGCGTCATCCGCCACCTCGAGGAAACACCGGGCCTGCATGCGGACCAGGCATACTGGACCGAGATCCAGCATAAGCTCTACCACCTGGCCGGGCCGCGCTACCTGGCCCTGCTGCCCCGCCCGGATCGGTAGTGGTCCGGGCGGGAGGCCGCTCACTCCCCGCGCCCGTGGTGGCGCCGCTTCAACCCGGCCGATACTCCGGCAACCATTCCCCCAGCCTCCCCCTCACTTCAGCATCGACGGCCGCTTCGGTACGGCCCACCCAGTCCAGCATCAGGGCCACCGTGTCCGCGTCGATTGCCCGCGCCCGCGCCACCCGCAGCTTCGGGTGGGGCGTCGGCAGGCTGGATTCGGCGTCCGCCAGCAATTCCTCGTAGAGTTTCTCGCCGGGACGCAAACCGGTGTAGTCGATGCGGATCTCGCCCTCGTCCTTGCCGGACAGCCGGATCATCAGGCGCGCCAGATCGGCGATCCGGATCGGCTCGCCCATGTCCAGCACGAAGATTTCCCCGCCCTGCCCCATCAAGCCCGCCTGCAACACCAGCTGCGCGGCCTCGGGGATGGACATGAAGTAGCGGGTGATCTCCGGATGGGTGACCGTCACCGGACCCCCCGCCTCGATCTGCTGCCGGAACTTGGGGATGACGCTGCCGGAGGAACCGAGCACGTTGCCGAAGCGGACCGAGACGAAGCGGGTGCCCCGCGCCTCTTGCAGGCCCTGGCAGAGCATCTCCGCCAGCCGCTTCGAGGCCCCCATCACGTTGGTCGGGTTGACCGCCTTGTCGGTGGAAACCATGACGAAGGTTCCGACCCCGGCTTCCCGCGCGGCTCGCGCCACCACCCAGGTGCCGAGCACGTTGTTCTTCAACGCTTGCAGGGTGTTGTGCTCTTCCATGAGCGGCACATGCTTGTAGGCGGCGGCATGGAACACCACGGCCGGCCGCGCCTCCCGCAGGATCTGGCCGACGCGCGGGGCATCCTTCACGTCGCTGATCAGGCAGGTGATGGGTACTTCGGGAAAGCTGCCACGAAACTCCTGTTCGATCTGGTACAGGGCGTATTCGCTCATCTCGAGCAGCAGCAGCCGCGCCGGCTGGAACACCGCGATCTGGCGGCACAATTCGGAGCCGATGGAGCCGCCGGCGCCGGTCACCAGCACGGTCTTGCCGGCGAGAAGGCCATGCAGGCCGGCGTTGTCGAGCTGCACCGGCGCCCGCCCGAGCAGGTCATCCAGTTCGATCCTGCGCAGGGTGGCGACGGAAACACGCCCCTGCACGATGTCTTCCAGTGAAGGCACGGTCAGCAGCTCGATACCCAGCGCGGCGCATTCGTCGAGCAGCCGCTTGCGCAAGACCGGGGGCGCCGAAGGCATCGCCAGGATGGCGTCCGCGACACCGGCGCGCGCGGCCACGCCCGCCAGCTGATCCAGACGGCCCAGCACCGGCAGGCCCTGGATGTGCCGCCCCTGCTTGGCCGGGTCGTCATCGAGCAGGCCGATCACCCGCAAGCCCGAGCGGGCATGGCCGAATTCCCGCAACAGGCGATCCGCCGCCGCCCCCGCGCCCAGCAACAGGGTTGGCCGCGCGCCGTCGAGAATCACGCCGAACTGACGGTCTTTCCAGGCGCGGTAGGCAAAGCGGCTGCCGCCCAGGAACAGCAACAGCAACAGCGGGTCGAGCACCAGCACCGAGCGGGGCACGACGGATTGGACCCGGAACAGGATCAGGACGACCGGCACCGCCACCGCCGCCGCGCCGACCGCCTTCAGGATGCGCTTCAGATCGGGCAGGCTGGCGAAGCGCCAGATGCCGCGATAAAGGCCGAAACGCCAGAAGATCGCCGCTTGCAGGGGCACCACCCAGAGCAGGGTGGCGTGGGCCGCTTCGGAAAACTCGGTGGGGAGGGTGAGGTTGAAGCGCAGCAGGTAGGCCCCCAGCCAGGCCACCACGGCGGCGACCAGGTCATGCAGCATGACCAGCGTGATGCGCGGATTACTTTTCATGATGTGTGCTCCAGCATCTTTCCATCCATGCCTTCCCCCAGAGGTAGATGCCCGCCCAGATCGTCAGCGCTGCCCATTGCCATTGCGGCGCGTGGGCCGTCCAGACCGCGCTGCCGGCGCAGAAGGCCATCAAGGGATAAGACCATGCCGCCAGTCGCCGGTGGCTCCAGCCCATGCGCACCAGACGCTGGTAATGATGTTCGCGGTGCGCTTGCATGGCATTGTCGCCACGTCGCAGACGGCGGGCCAGGGTCGCGGTGGCGTCGACGATGAACGGCGAGAAAGCCAGCAGGGGCGTCGTCGCCGGCCACAGGCCGCGCCGCCAGCCCTCCACGCCGAGCGTCGCCGCGAGAAAGCCCAGCGGCACAGCACCGACATCGCCGAGAAACAGGCGCGCGGGCGGAAAGTTGAAGAGGAGAAAGCCCAGCGTGGCCGCCGCGATGCAGGCGGCAAGCCGCGCCATGTCCATGTCGCCACCCAGCCCGGCGGCGACGGCGTAGGCGGCGAATCCAAACACCGCCATAC
>CAZONS010000255.1:0-5419 GCA_964581195.1 uncultured Thiobacillus sp.
CCATGGCCGCGGCCCCTGGCGCGAGCGCGCCATCCCGCCGCGGGCGCAACTGGTGTTCTGCATGGACGACCGCGAGGAGGGGTTCCGCCGCCATCTCGAGGAACACCAGCCGAATATCGAGACCCTGGGCGCCGCGGCCCACTTCAGCGTGTTCATCCGCTACACGGGCCTGGGGGAGGCGAGCGCCACGGACCTGTGCCCGGTGGGTGCCCGGCCCGCCCATGCGGTCCGGGAAGTGGCCGCCGCCGGCGCCGAGTCCGCCGCGGTGCATTTGCGCGCCCGGGCCCGGCGTCTGTCCTGGAAGAACCGTCTCATCCACGGGGGGCGACGGAACCCCGGTCTGGGTCTGCTGGCCACCCTGGCGGGCGCGCCCGGGGCGCTGGCCATGCTCGCCGGCAAACTGTTGGCGCCGGGGGCCAGCGGGGGTTTCGGCGATCAGGTCCGGCGCCTCCTGGAGCGTCCGGTCCCCACCCGCCTGAGCTATACCGCGGCGCAGGCCTCCCCGGCCACGCCCGAGGCGCCGCGCGCGGGCCTCACCGACACGGAGCAGGCGGACAGGGTCCAGGCCTTGTTGCGCAATATCGGTCTGACCGGCGGCTTCGCGCCCCTGGTGGTCATCGTGGGCCACGGTTCGAACAGCGAGAACAATCCGCACATGTCGGCCTATGACTGCGGCGCCTGCTCGGGACGCCATTCCGGGCCCAACGCCCGCCTGCTCGCCGCCATGGCCAACCGCGATGAAGTGCGCGCCCTGCTGGCGGAGCGGGGGATCGTAATTCCCGACGCCACCCGGTTCATGGGCTGCGAACACAATACCTGCGACGACAGGATCACCTGGTACGACGCCGATCAGTCGCCCGCCACCCACATGGAGGCGATCCGGCAACTGGACGCGGCTTTGCGGGAGGCGGGCGCGCTGCACGCCCAGGAGCGCAGTCGTCGCTTCATGTCCGCGCCCCTGGGCATGACCCCGGAGCGCGCCCTGCGCCACGTCGTCGGGCGCCGTCACGACTACTCCCAGACGCGGCCGGAACTGGGCCACGCCACCAACGCCTCGGCCTTTATCGGCCGCCGCGCCGCCACCCGCGGCGCCTTCTTCGACCGGCGCATGTTCCTCATCTCCTACGATTGCGCCCTGGACCCGGAGGGCACGGTGCTGGAACCCCTGTTGCTGGCCAATGGCCCGGTGGGCGCGGGGATCAGCCTGGAGTACTACTTCTCCACCGTCGACAACGAGCGCTATGGCTGCGGCTCCAAGGTGACGCACAACGTGGCCGGCCTGCTCGGCGTCATGGACGGCGCCGCCTCGGACCTGCGCACCGGCCTGCCCCGGCAGATGATCGAGATCCACGAGGCGATGCGGCTGCTGATCGTGGTGGAACACCGCATGGACGTGCTCACCGCCATCTACCAGCGCCAGCCCGCCCTGCAGGAACTCATCGGCAATGGCTGGGTGCAGCTGGCGGCGAAGGATCCGGACTCCGCCGTCATCCACCGTTTCGTGCCCGGCGGCGGCTGGGTGGAATGGCGGCGCGCGCCGGCGGCGCTGCCCAGGGCAAACTCTTCCAGCGATTGGGTGCGCGACCAGCGCGATCCGCTGCCACCGGCGCTCATCGAGATGGGCGTGGGGAGCGTCGCATGATGGGTGCCGCTTTCCTCGCCCCGGAGTTCATCGCCCTGGCGCCGCTCCTGCCCCTGCTCGCGGCCCTGGTCATCACGCTGCTGGTGCTGGCTGGTCGCCACCGGGGAGAGGCGGCGGAGCGGATCACCGCGCCTGTCACCCTCGCTGCCATCCTGCCCGCCTTCGCCCTGGTGGCGGCCTTCGCCGTCCAGGGCGTGTTCAGCGGCTGGCACGGGCAGGTGGTGCTGGGCGACTGGTTCGCCAGCGGCGACTGGCATGTGCCCCTGTCATTCACCCTGGACGGGCTGTCCCTGGGGTTCGGCTCGGTGGTCGGCTTCATTCTCCTGGTGGCCATGAGGTTTTCGATGAACTACATGCACCGGGAAGCGGGTTTCCATCGCTTCTTCATCGCCATGAACCTGTTCGCGGGCGGCATGCTGCTGCTGGTGCTGGCGGGCAATGCGGCGCTGGTGTTCGTCGCCTGGGAGCTGATGGGCTTCTCTTCCTGGCTGCTCATCGGCTATGCCTATGACCGCGGTACCGCCACCGGCAACGCCCAGCGCGCTTTCCTGACCAACCGCGTGGGTGACGCGGGGCTGATCCTGTCGATTTCACTCTCCTTCCTCTGGCTGGGCAGTGTCGACTGGGATGCCATGGCCGGGGCCGCGGCCCGCCTGCCCACCCTGTACGAGAGCCTCATCGCCCTCGGCTTCGTCACCGCCGCCCTGGCCAAGTCGGCCCAGGTGCCTTTCACGCCCTGGATCACCCGCGCGCTGGAGGGGCCGACGCCTTCTTCCGCCCTGTTCTACGGCTCGCTGATGGTGCACGCCGGTGTCTTCCTGCTGGTCCGCCTGGCGCCGCTGCTCGCCGAGACCCCCGGGGTGCTGTTCCTCATCGCCCTGCTGGGCACCCTGACCACCCTGTATGGCTGGCTGGCCGGTTACGCGCAGACCGATGTGAAGTCCGCGCTGCTCTTCTCCGGACTGGCTCAGGTGGGCCTGATGTTCCTCGCCATCGGCCTGGGCTGGTTCGAACTGGCCGCCTGGCATGCCGGCCTGCATGCCTTGTGGCGGGCCTGGCAGTTCCTCGCGGCCCCTTCCTACATGCATCTGGCCGACTCGCCCGCGCCGCCGGTCCCGGCCTGGCTGGCCCGCCAGCAGTGGTTGTATACCGCCGCCCTGCAGCGATTCTGGCTCGAACCCTTGTCCGAGCGCCTGCTGACCCAGCCGACCCGGGCGATGGCGCGCGACCTGCGCGCCATCGACGAGAACGTGGTGAGCCGGCTGGTGGGCATGCCCGAGTCGCAGCGGGCCGCCGAGCTACTTGCCCCGTCCGAGGAGGTGGTCAAGGGCCGCGGGCTGCTCGGCTGCATGCTCGCCTGGTCGGCGGAGCGGCTCGACCGCTTCGAGCAGCGCCTGGTCCTCCAGGGTGGTGGCGGACGCCTGGGGCAGGGGCTGCACCGCCTGGGCATCTGGCTACGCTACGTCGAGTCCCTGCTGGAACAGCCCCGCTACCTGCTGGTGCTGGTCATGGCCACCATCGTGGTGATCCTGTGATGACCGAGATCTACTGGAACGAACACGCCGCCTGGCCCCTGCTGGCGACGCTGCAACTGCTGCCCCTGGCCGGGGCGGCCCTCCTGCTGCGCCTGGGCGACCGGCCCCTGTCCCTCCTCATCGGCCATGTCGTCAGCGTTGCGGAACTGGGACTGGCCCTCCTGCTGTATCGCGGGCTGGACGTCCACAACCCGGCTTTCCAGTTCGCGGAGCGCATCGAGCTTCCCGGAGCCCTGTCCTACCATGCCGGCGCCGATGGCGTCACCGTGCTGTTCATGCTGGTGGCGGCGCTCATCGTCGCCCTGCTGCCGTTTTATGCCCGGGTGCGCCAGTTGGGCGAGCAGGTCCGGCTGCTGGTCGTGATCCTGGCGATCGAGGGGGTGATGATGTCGCTGCTGGCCACCCTGGATCTGCTCTGGTTCGCCCTCTTCTCCACCGTGGAGCTGGGACTGATCGGGTATCTGGTGGGGCGCTGGTCGTTCTCGCCGGAGCGGGCGATGGCCATGAGCCGCTACCTGCAGTTCCAGGGGGTCGGCCTGCTGCTGCTGCTGGCCGGCGTGCTGCTGGTGGGCTGGGCCTACCACGACACCACCGGTGGCGCCTGGACCTTCGATCTGCTGACCCTGGCCGGGCATCCCGTCCCCAGCGTGCTGGGCGTGGTGGCCTTCTTCCTGATGTTCTACGGCCTGGGGATCCGCATCCCCATCTTCCCCTTCCATGGCTGGCTGCGTCCCGTGGCCCTGTATGGCGACATGGCGGTGGCGCCGACCCTGCTGCTGGGGGTGAAGATGGGCGTGTACGCCCTGGTGCGTTTCGTCCTGCCCATCCTGCCGGAAGCGGCCATCGCCTGGTATCCCTACGTGACCGCCTTCGCCGTGGCGGGGGTGTTCTACGCCGCCCTCCTGGCCCTGCAGCGGATCAACCTGCGCTCGCTCATCGCCTTCGCGGTGGTCAGTCATACCTCCCTGGTGATCATCGGCCTGTTCACCCTGGATCCCATCGCTTTTCAGGGCGCCCTGCTGCTCGCGGTCAACTTCGGCCTGGCCGCCACCACCATGCTGCTGATGACCGGGCTGGTCTACCGCCGCACCCATACCACCACCCTGGCTCGCCTGGGCGGCCTGTTCGACCGCATTCCCCAACTGGCGCTCACCTTCCTGGTGGCCGGCCTGGCGATCATGGGCATGCCCGGAACGCCGGGCTTCGATGCCGCGCACCTGGTGCTGGAGGCGTCCATCCACCGCTTCGGCGCCCTGACCACGGTGGCGGCGGCGCTGGGCAACGTGGTGACGGCGGGCTTCCTGCTCTGGGCCTTTCAGCGCGCCTTCCTGGCCCCGGTTCCGGCGGGGCAGCGGCTTGCGGTGGAGCGGCCGACGCGCATGGAACTCGCCATCGCGGGGGTGCTGGTGGTGATCATGCTCGTCGCCGGTTTCAGCATGGCACCCCTGCTGGAATTGGTGGATGCCCCGGCAAGGGCCCTGGCGCAGAGGTTCGATCATGTCTGAATGGCCCTTGTTGTCCCTCCTGCTGCTGGTCTACCCGGCGGGCGCGCTGCTGCTCTGGCTGGCCCCGCGCGGTTATTCGCCGCGGGCCCTGGCCGTGGCGGCGAACGGCGTCGGCGTCCTTCTGAGCCTGCTGGCGCTGGCGGGCTTCGATCGTGCGACGGCGGGGTTTCAGTTGCTGGAGCGGACCGACTGGATCCCCAGCCTGAATATCCATTACGCCCTGGCGGTCGACGGGATTTCCGTGCTGTTTCTCCCGACGACGGCGCTGCTCTTCCTGGGCGTGACCCTCGCCTCCTGGAACAGCGTCCGCCAACTGCCCCGGCTGTACTTCAGCCTGCTGCTGCTGCAGGCCGGCGCCACCCTGGGGGTGTTCGCCGCCATCGACACCATGTTGTTCTTCCTGTTCTGGGAACTGTCCCTCGTGCCCTTCTACTTCCTGGTGAGCCTCTGGGGCGCGGGCCCGCATCGCAGCTATGCCGCCACGAAATACACCCTGATCATGTTCGCCGGCGGCGTGCCCCTGCTGTTCGGTTTCCTCCTGCTCGCCTTCAACCATGCCGCTTTCAGCAGTGCCGGACTGCCCGGGGGACTGAGCTTCGACCTGCCGACCCTGCTCGAAACCCCCGTCCCGGACGGCACCGAACTGGCCATCTTCCTGCTGCTGTTGCTGGGGTTCGCGGTGAAGACGCCGGTGTATCCCCTGCACACCTGGCTGCCGCTGCTGGCCACGGAAGGTC